>NZ_JBEXVQ010000014.1:0-223474 GCF_040629405.1 Lentzea sp. NPDC005914
GCGTCCACAACGACGAGGCGGCCACTCCTCGGAAGCCACCCAACGACAAGCAACCATCAGCCACACCTCGTCGCTCCAGGCATCCAGAACATCCCGTCCTGAACATCAACAATCTTATGGAGACGACCATGGCCGACATCAGCAGCTACCCCGGACTCAGGCACCTGCGAGGAGCCCCCACGGTCCACATCAGACACATCAGGAAGGGCAAGGTCGTCCACGAGGGCACAGGCCTGAGCTTCTGGTTCCGCCCCAGAACCGCCGTGCTGAGCGAGGTCCCGGTCGACGACCGCGAGCTCCCCATGCTCTTCCACGCCAGGACCCGGGACTACCAGGACGTCACGGTCCAGCTGACCACCACCTACCGCTGCGCCAACCCGGAGGTGACCACTGCCAGGATCGACTTCTCGATCGACCCCGACACGGGCACCTGGCGCCAGGACCCGCTGAGCCAGATCGCGAACACCCTGACGGAGAGCACCCAGCAGCACGCCCTCAAGATCCTCGGCACGCTGGACCTCGAGACCGCGATCAAGACCGGCGTGGAGAAGGTCAAGCAGGCCGTCGCCGAGAACCTGACCGCCGGCCACATCGGCCTGGAGATCATCGACGTCAGGGTCGTGGCGATCCGGCCGGACGCCGACCTGGAGAAGGCGCTTCAGACCACCGTCCGCGAGAAGGTCCAGCAGGACGCCGACAAGGCCACCTACGAACGCCGAGCCATCGCCGTGGAACGGGAGCGGGCGATCAGCGAGAACGAGCTCCAGAACCAGATCGAGCTGGCCAAGCGCGAAGAACTCCTTGTCGTGCAACGAGGAGCCAACGCCCTCAAGCAGGCGGAGGACCACGCCAGGGCCAGCCGGGTCGCCGACGACGTCAAGGCGGAAGGCATCCGCAAACTCGCGGAAGCTGAGGCTGCAGGCGAGAAGGCACGACTGGACGCCTACAAGGAGGTCCCGCAGGAGATCCTCTACGCGCTGGCCGCCAAGGAGCTCGCGGGCAACCTCCCCGAGATCGGCAGCCTCACGATCACCCCGGACATGATCCAGCCGATCCTGCAGAGACTGGCGCGATGAGCCTCGCCCCGCGAATTGTGCTGGTGCACAGGCGCACCGAGCTGACAGAGTTGCTGGCACGGCATGGCACACGGGGCCAGGTCGAGTTCTTCCTGAAGTCCCGCAACAGAACCCTGGACGAGGTGGTGGACCGTGACCAGCAGGCCCGCAAAGCGTTGGGAGAGGTCGGCGCCGCAATCCCGCTGGACTGGCGCCGCGGCGTTGTCGAGAGGGAAGACCTGTCGCGGTTCCTGTTCGCGCCCGAGGACGTAGTCGTCATCGTCGGGCAGGACGGGCTGGTCGCCAACGTCGCCAAGTACCTCGACGGCCAGCCCGTGATCGGCATCAACCCCGAGCGGGGCGTGCTCGCGAAGCACTCCCCCGCCCAAGCGGCAGAACTCCTGCACAGCACCGGAAACACCGAGGACCGCACGATGGTCGAGGCCAGGACGGACGACGGCCAGACCCTCTACGCTCTCAACGAGATCTACGTCGGCCACCCGAGCCACCAGACCAGCCGGTACCGCGTCCACGGTGAACGCCAGGCGTCGTCCGGCATCCTCGTCGGCAGCGGCACGGGCGCGACGGGCTGGTGCTCGAGTGCCCACCGGGAACGGCAAAGCCGGATACAGCTGCCCGCGCCGACCGAACGAAAACTCGTGTGGTTCGTCAGGGAGGCGTGGCCGTCGCCGAGCACCGGCATCGAGCACACCGAGGGCGAGCTCACCGAACGCCCGCTCGACATCGACGTCGAGTCCGATGGGCTGGTGGCGTTCGGCGACGGCATCGAGAGCGACGCGCTACGCCTCGGCTGGGGTCAGCGGCTGAGCGTCGGACTCGCCTCCCGCCGGCTCCGCCTGGTGTGCTGAGCCGATCGCCAGCAGACAGACGCCGGAGACCACGGCACCCGCGATCAGGTAGACCGCGACGGCCCAGGTTCCGTAACCCAGCAACGAGGTCGCGACGAACGGTGCCAGGCCGCCGCCGAGCACGGCGCCGAGCTGGTAGCTCAACGCCACCCCGCTGTACCGCACCCGCGTGAGGAACAGCTCGGCGAAGTAGGCGGCCATCGGCCCGAACAACGCACCCGAGCCGATGAAGCCGAGCACGATCGCCGCGGTGAACCACTGCGCGTCCATCAACCAGAACATCGGAAACGCGAAGGCTGCCTGGAACACCGCACCGCCGAACATCACGGGCAGCCGCCCGACCCGGTCCGACAGCCAGGCGAACACCGGCAGGGAGACCACCTGTGCGAGCCCTCCGAGCACCTGCGCCACCAGGAGATCGTCCGGAGTCAGCCGCAGCGCCGTGCGGCCGTAGTTGATGGTGAACACCGACAACACGAAGATGAAGATCTGGAAGCCGAGGTTCACGCCCGCGCCGAGCAGCAGCACCCGCCACCTCGTGCGCAGCACCTCGACGAGCGGCGTCCTGGACTTCTCGGTGCGGGTGAAACGCGGGCTCTCGGGCACCCGCAGCCTGATGTAGAGACCGATGCCGACCAGCACGATCGAGAACAGGAACGGCAGCCGCCAGCCCCACGTCAGGAAGCCGGGGCCGGACACCTTCGACGACACGTACATCGCGAGGTTCGCCAGCACCAGACCGATCGGCGACCCGATGAACACCCAGCTGCCGTACCAGCCCAGGCGTCCTGGCGGCGCGTGCTCGACGGCCATCAACGACGCGCCGCCCTGTTCGCCGCCCATGAAGAAGCCCTGCACGATCCGCAGCAACACCAGCAGCACCGGTGCCCAGATGCCGATCGAGGCGTAGGACGGCAGCAGGCCGATCAACGCCGTGGCGAGCCCCGTCACCGAAAGGGTGATCACGAGCATCGCGCGCCGCCCGACCCGGTCGCCGAAGTGGCCGATCACGGCGCCGCCGAGCGGGCGGGCCACGAAACCCGCTCCGAAGGTGGCGAACGCGAGCAGCACGCCGACGCGACTGTCGAACTGCGGGAAGAAGATCTTGTTGAACACCAACGCCGAAGCGGTGCCGTAGAGCAGGAAGTCGTAGAGCTCGATCGTGTTACCGACGGCGGATGCCACAGCTACTTTGCGTACCCCCGTCATCGTTCCAGCTTGGTCGAGGGATTGACACTGCGCAATGGTCCGGTCACCCTTCGTCCTACGTTCCTACTCTTCAGTAACGAGGTAGCAATGACGCGCCGAGTGACTGTTGTTTCCCTGCTCACCGCCCTGATCGCGGCCCTTTTCGTCCCCTCCGCCACGGCCGCGCCGAAGTACCGGAACTACGTTTCACTCGGAGATTCGTTCGTCTCCGGACCGTTCATCCCGCTGCAGCGGCTCGACCCGCTCAGCTGCTTCAAATCCACGCAGAACTACCCGTCGGTCGTCGCCCGCAGGCTCGGCATCGCCCACTTCACCGACATCTCCTGCGGTGGCGCGCAGACCAAGGACATGGCGGGTGTCCAAAGCGGCATCCCGGGTCAGTCGGTGCCGCAGTTCGCCGCGCTCAAGCCCGACACGGACCTCGTCACGGTGTCCATCGGCGGCAACGACATCGGCTTCATGGACATCATCCTGACGTGCGCCGGCAAGAGCCTGCTCGACCCGAACGGCGCACCCTGCAAGGCGAACTACGGCGACACCCTCGCCCAGCGCGTCGACGCCACCGGCGTGAAGTTCGCCGAGGTCCTCAAGGGCATCAAGCAGCGTTCCCCGAAGGCCAAGGTCGTCGTGGTCGGCTACCTGCGGATCCTGCCGCCCTCCGGTGGGTGCTGGCCGGTCGTGCCCATCTCGAGGGGCGACGTGCCGTTCCTCGACAACGTGCAGAAGCAGCTCAACGGAATGCTCGGCGCCCAAGCGAAAGCCGCCGGTGCCACTTTCGTGAACCCCTACGACATCAGCCTCGGTCGCGACACGTGCGCGGCGCCGTGGGACAAGTGGGTCGAAGGAATCATTCCGACCAGTCTCGCGTTCCCGGTTCACCCGAATGCCAATGGCATGGCAGCGGTGGGTGAGCAGGTGGCCGCCGCATTGGGCACGACGGAATCAACGACCACCTAGTTGCACGCAGTAAATGCGATCCACACGATCTGGTGTCATCGGCTGAGTTGACTGGAGATTCGGGTCTTTGCCGCGCCACAGTGAGGGCATGGCAAAGACCCAACTCTTGCTTGTCTGCCTTGCGCTCGCCGCGCCGCTCGTCCCCGCGACGGCGTCCGCCGCACCTCTGCCCGCGACCAGCCTGGTGCTGTCGACGCGGTCGGAGATGGGCATGTACAGCAGCACCACGCAGTTGACCTGCGAACCCGCTGGGGGCCGGCACAAGAAGGCCAAGGAGGCCTGCGCCGATCTCGCCACCGTGGACAGCGACTTCACCAAGCTGGCCGCAAGCGGTGCCATGTGCACCATGGAGCTGAACACGACGAAGGCGACGTTGCGTGGCAAGTGGCGTGGCAAGAAGGTCTTCCACGAAGAGACCTACTCCAACCCGTGCGTGCTGCATGTGAACACCGGCAGCGTGTTCGATTTCTAGACCCGCGTTCGCCGGTGTCCCGCCACACCGCCGTCGCGGCGGGGCACCGGCTGACGCCCTCATCCAGGTAGACCCCATGACGGTGCGGGAGCACCGATCACCGGACCGACCTTCAACTCCGGCTTGTCGCCGCTGCGGTGGATGACCGCTTCCTCACCCCGCCGCAGTTCAATGCGCAGATCTCCGTTGGGCAGCACCGAAAAGCGCTTCGGCCGCCCCCAGCGATCCCGCACGACCGGGTCCTTGATGTCCGTGCGCACGACACAGGGCGCGCCGGCCTCGCTGCGAATCTTGATCCACCGCGTCGCGCCCTTCTGCCGTGAAGCCGACAGCAGGAAAGCGCCCTGGGTCCGGAAGTTGTCCAGGGAGATCTCCGGCCACGGCACCGCCGGGAACACCCGGATCACGCCACCCCAGCTCTGGCACAGCATGTCGTACATGGACTGCACCGCCGACAAGGGCGTTTCGATGACAGGGCCCGACTCCTGGTACATCGTGTTCGGCTTGATGTAGCGGCGCATCAGCTCGCCGAGGTAGAAGTCCGCCTTGTCCCCGCGCAACATCTGCGCGGAGATCGACGCCGCACCCGTGAACGTGTAGCCCTGCAACGCGCCCTCGAAGCTGATCCAGTGGTTCAGCGACGTCTCGATGACCTGGCGCTGCGCCGGGTCCTCCCACGTGACCTCGTACAAGGGATAGATCTGCAGCATGTGCGAGTAGTGCCGGTGCGACTTCGCGAACGGCACCCCGGCGCCGATCATGTACCCGTTGGCGTCCACCGGGTACGGCGTGAGGTTCGCGAGCGTGTCCTGCCACTTCGGGATCAGCGGGTCGTTGACGCGCAACGACTTCGCGGACTCGATCAACGTCCTGCAGCCCCACCGGATCAGGGCGAGGTCGTAGTTGGTGTCCGGCGCGTTGACGCCGTACTCGGGCGAGAACGTGATCGGCAGGTGCCACTTGCCGTCCGAGCCCTTGGTCAGGAAGTGGAAGTAGTAGTTGATGGCCCTGCGCAGCAACGGGAACAGCACGTTGCGCAGCACGCGGTCGTCCATCGTGTGCCGGTAGGTGAGCCAGACGTTGTGCAGCGTCCAGGTCAGGTTGCCGACCTCGGGCGTCGGCACGTCCTTGCCGGGAATGCCGACGCCGTAACCGGAGTTGCCGATGCCGGCGCCGTTGTTGAGCACCGTGTCGGTGGTGCGCGGGATGCCTGCCGAGTCATGGCGGTACTCGGCCGGCACCTGCTCGACGAGCACGTCGCGATACCTGTCGACCGAGTACGTGACAGCGTCGAAGTCGACGTGGTTGGAGCCGTGGATCAGCCAGTACTCCAGCTGCACGTTGAGGTTCCACCACGTGTTGGGCCACGGCGTGTTCTCCAGCCACGGCCCGCAGGTCGCGATCGCGGGCGCCTCTTTCCGTGCCGCGGAGGCGAACTTGTAGAGCTGGATCCAGTAGAACGCCTGCAGCCGCTTGTCCGGAATGGACAGGAAGCTCTTGCGGTAGAAGTCGTGCCACCACAGGCGGTGGTCGACGGCTAGGCCCTCGATCGAGCCGCACCGGACGTTGCCGATCGCCCTGCGCACGGCGGTTTTCGCCGGATGAGACCACGCGACGCTGGTGAACAGGGTGCGCCGGGTGCCACGGGTGACCTCGCGCCACGCCGTCACGTGCTCGCCACCGGCGTTGAGAGGTTGTACGGCCAACTGCACGTCACCGGAGCTGGTGAGCTGCACGGGCGGGTTGTCGGTGAAGCCTGCGGGTGCCGGGCGGTTCCACTTCGGGTCGACCCGCGGGCTGATCGCCTTGAGCGGGTGGAAGACCCACTTGAACGCGCGCTCGTCCTCGCTGGCCTGGACGTCGATGGCGTAGAGGTCGCGCTTGGTGTGGATGAACGCCCTGATCCTCAGGCTGCCCGCGGCGGTGGTGATCGTGCCGGTCAGCTCCGCGTTCCACAGGTCCATGCGCAGGTCGACGCCGGTGATCGCGCCGACGGGTTCGAGGGTGAAGTAGCCGATGGGCAGCCGGGCGAGGCCGAACAGCGCCCCGAACTCCGGCCGGTGGTCCTGCACCTGGGAGTGCTGGACGTTGAATCTGATGGCGTTGGCGTTCGGTTCGGCGTAGATACCGGAACCCAGGAAGCCGTTGCCGAGGTACGGGCCCTCGTACCAGGTCGTCGGCATCTTCTTCCACAGGAGATCCGATGACCCGATGAAGTCACGCCAGTTGAAGTCATCTCCCGCGGACGCGATGTCGGGGAGCAGCACACTGCCCGCTACCCCGGCCAACGCGCCTCCGATCAGCGTGCGCCGGTTCAGTTCGACCACTTTCGGGCACCTCACTTCGATGTGCGGTCAGGTCCACGCGGGCGGCGATTCATCGGATCTTTCGTGACGGCCCAGCCTGAGTCAAGAGGCGCGCCTAGGCTTCGATCATGGGGGACTTCCTGGTCACCGCGATCGGCTTCCCGATCACGTTCCTGCTGCTGGTCATGGGCATGGCCTTGGCCGCGCGCCGAATCCTCGGCCTGCGCATCGGGCTGATCCGCACGGCGCTGGCGTGCCTGCTGGCCATGGCGGTCGCGTCGAGCGCGTTCGGCGAGACGTCCGTCGAGCCGACGGCGGGCCTGGTCACGCTCCAGCTCGGGCTGTCGATCCTCGCGGTGATCGGCCTGCTGGCGTTCGCGGAGATCATCGTGCCGACCGGCTCGATCCCGCCGCCGACGGAGTGGTGGGGCATGCTGCGCCGCCGCATCGCCCGCACGCGCCGCTACTCGCGGATCACCGCGATCGCGTTCCGGCACGGTCTCGGGCCCTACCTGCGCGGCCGTGAGCGATCGTCGGCCGGGCTCGCGAGGTCGTTGCGGCTCGCGTTGCAGGACGGCGGGGTGACGTTCGTGAAGCTCGGGCAGGTGTTGTCGACACGCGCAGACCTGCTGTCCGAGGAGTTCGTCGAGGAGCTCAGCCTGTTGCAGGACAAGGTTCCACCGGCGAAATGGGTGGACGTCCGCGCGGTGCTCGACGACGAGATCGGGCTCGACGCGTTCACGTCGGTCGACGAGACACCGCTGGCCGCCGCGTCGATCGCGCAGGTGCACAAGGCCGTGCTGAAGTCGGGCGCCGAGGTCGTGGTGAAGGTGCAACGGCCGGGCGTGCGGGCGGTGGCCGAGGGCGATCTGGACATCGTTTCCAGGCTCGCGGAGACGTTGCAGCGCACGCGGTGGGGCTCGGCGCTGGGCGTGCGAGACCTGGCGGCGGGGTTCGCGGCGGCGTTGCGGGAGGAGCTCGACTTCAAGGTCGAGGCGCGCAACATCGCGGCTGTGGCGGCAGCTTCCGACTCCTCGGTGACCTTGCCCCACGTCCACCTGTCGACCTCGCGCGTGCTGGTGATGGACCGGCTCGACGGTGTACCGCTCAGGGGTACCGCCGAGAACGAGGGTCTGGCGCGCACGTTGCTGCGGTTCGTGCTGCGGCAGGTGATGCTCGACGGCGTCTTCCACGCGGACCCGCATCCCGGCAACGTGCTGCTGCTCGACGACGGACGGCTGGGCCTGCTGGACTTCGGCTCGGTCGGGCGGATCGACTCGGCGTTGCGCTCGGCGTTGCAACGGCTCCTGCTCGCGATCGACCGCAGCGATCCCGCGAGCCTCACGGACGCGTTGCTGGAGCTGACCTCACGGCCCGAGGACATCGACGAGCAACGGCTGGAGCGCGCGCTCGGCCAGTTCATGGCCCGGCACCTGGGCGCGGGCATGCGGCCGGACGTCGAGATGTTCGGCGACCTGTTCCTGATCGTGTCGCGGTTCGGGCTGCGCGTCCCG
This sequence comes from Lentzea sp. NPDC005914, assembly GCF_040629405.1. Lineage (NCBI taxonomy): Bacteria > Bacillati > Actinomycetota > Actinomycetes > Pseudonocardiales > Pseudonocardiaceae > Lentzea > Lentzea sp. NPDC005914. The sequence goes on from NZ_JBEXVQ010000014.1 coordinate 8,383, forward strand.
CCGGAGATCGCGGCTGTCTTCCGCGCCCTGGCGACGCTGGAAGGCACGCTGGCGGTGCTCTCGCCGGGCTTCAACATCGTGGTGGAGTCGCGGACGTTCGCGGCCGAGCAGATCTCCGAGCGGCTCTCCCCCGAGTCGGTGCAGCGCACGCTGGCTGAGGAACTCCAGTCCGTGCTGCCGATGCTGCGCCGCCTGCCGCGGCGGATCGACCGGATCACCGGGGCGATGGAGCAGGGCCGGCTCAGCATGTCGATGCGCCTGTTCGCCGACGAGCGCGACCGATCGTTCCTGACGGGGCTGCTGCACCAGGTGATGCTGACGGCCCTGGGCGCGACCGCCGGTGTGATGGCGGTGCTGCTGCTCGGTTCGTCCGGTGGGCCGCAGGTCATTCCGGACATCGGGCTGTACCAGGTGTTCGGCTACAACCTGCTGATCATCAGCGTGCTGCTGGGGCTGCGTGTCGTGGTGACGGTGTTCCGGCCACGTCCTTGACGAACTGCCTGCTCAAGACGTGGCGCTGCTGGAACGACACGACAGCACCTAGAACTGCCTGCGGTACACGGACACGTCGTCGCGCCACACGCCGAACGCGTCCGGTGCGGACTGGACGATCGTCATCTCGTTGAGGTTGCCGAGGATCCGCCACGCCCGCGCAACCGCTTGCGAGCCCGCGTAGGCGATGGTGCAGAACATTCGCGGCTCGACGACCGTGCGCACGCGGTCCACGTGACCGACGCTCATCGGCGTGTCCTGCCACAGGTCCAATGTGTACCCGGTGCGGATGGGATCACCCGACCCCAGCACGCCCTCGATGCTGACGACCAGCCTGTCGCCGTCCAGGCGCAGGTCGTAGTGGCCGCTTCTGGGCGGGGTGCCGCCGGTGTACGCGGAACGCGCCGGATCGAGCACCCAGTGGCCGAGAAACGGCACGAGGTCGTCACTCATGTGTGTCTCCTTCACGGAACCTGCGCCACTGGCGGATTGTCCGGCGCATCGAGGTGGGCGACCATCACCCGATGAGTTATGAGACGGGCGTGCGGTGGAAGTGGATACCGTTCGTCGTGCTCGGCTTCGTGCTGCTGAGCTGGATCGTGTTCGAGGCACTCGACCTCATCGACTTCGAAGGAGTCGTGACGTGGGTACGCGGCATCGACCCGCTGTGGGCGGCGGTGGCGATCTTCGCCCTGCTGGTCGTGGACGTGCTGCTGCCCGTGCCGTCCACTCCGCTCATCGTGCTGGCGGGAACGGCACTCGGCCTGCCCTTCGGGCTGGCACTCGCGATCGTCGGGTCCCTGGGTTCCTCTGCCGCAGGATACGCGCTCGGACGCTTTGCCGGTCCGTGGTTGGTTCGCCGCGTTGTAACCATTGAGGAACTAACGGAAATGCGCCGCTGGGGCCGCCAGTTCGGGCCCTGGTTCTTCGGGGTGGCACGCGGCATTCCGATGATGGCCGAAACCGTGTCCGTGTCCGCCGGGGTGTCACGGGTGTCGTTCCGGACCTTCATGTTGTACACGCTCGTCGGCACCGTCCCGATTTGTGCCGCCTACGTGTTCGCGGGCTCACAGGCGGACACCGTCGAGCAGATCGTGATGATCAGCGCGGTCGGTTTCCTGTTGACCGTCGGGCTGTTCTACCTGCTGCGCCGTCTTGTGAAGGCGGCGCCCTAGGAAAATCGCTGGCGCGGTGTGGTTGTATGAGTGTGCGCCCGGTGCGTAGCGGAGGGTTACTTCCGGTGATCACTCAGGTTCAACTCCTGAGGCCGGCCTCGGCCGGTCTCGCTCACTTCGGTGAGCACGTCACCTTCCGCGACTTGATCTCGGGCGCCCCACAACTCCACATCAGCCGGAACTAAATCGCTGGCGCGGTGTGGTTGCATAGATATCGCACCCGGTGCGAAGCAGAGGGTTACTTCCCTTTCACGGAAATGCCCTGACAAGGCATCAAAACCTTCTGCGGATTGATCTCGGGAGCGCACAACTTCACATGTGTCCGGTGCGAAGCAGAGGGTTACTTCCATCTGAAATGGGCGGGTCGCAGGTTCGAATCCTGCCAGCCATTGCGGCTGTAGCTCAGTCTGGCAGAGCAGCTGTGTACCTTCCGCGACCTTGATCTCGGACACGTGTGAGGCTTGTGGGCTCCCCTTTCTTTTGTCCTGAGGGGGAAGAGCCGATGGCGAAGTTCAACATTTTCCGCGCACGTCCGGCGGGCACCAGCCCGGTCGCCACGGCGCCGGCACCGACCGCTCTCACCTACGAGGGCGGCGACGGTTACGCCCGCGACACCAAGTCCGAGCTGTTCCTGCTCGCCGTGTCGAACATGGGCGGCGAGCACACCTTCTACGAGTCCGGCGGTCAGCGCGACACCCGGTTCGCGAGCCTCGTCCACAAGGCCGCACTCACGGATCCCGAGTGGACCGCGCGCCTGCTGAAGTGGCTGCGCGGCGAGGCGAACATGCGCACCGCGTCACTCGTCGGCGCGGCCGAGTTCGTGCTCGCGCGGCTCCTCGACCCCTCGGACGCGGGCGTGACCAACCGTGCCGTGATCGACTCCGTGCTGCTGCGCGCCGACGAGCCGGGCGAACTGCTCGCCTACTGGACCGGCACGAACGGCCGGCGCGTGCCGAAGCCGGTCAAGCGCGGTATCGCCGACGCCGTCAAGCGGCTCTACGACGAGCGCGCCGTCCTCAAGTGGGACAGCGACGCCCGCGGCTTCCGCATGGCCGACGTGCTGAACCTCGTGCACCCCTCGCCCGCCGCCGACTGGCAGGGCGCGCTGTTCGGGTACTTGCTGGACCGGCGCCGTGACGGTGACGTCGCGGTTCCGGAGCAGCTGCGCGTGGTCGCGGCACGTCGTGAGCTCATGGCGTGGCCGGTCGAGCAGCGGCGGGCGCTCTTCGAGCGTCCGGACGCGGTGGACGTGCTCCGGCGCGCCGGGATGACGTGGGAGGCCGTGGCCGGGTGGCTGCAGGGTCCGCTGACTCGCGAGGTGTGGGAGGCGCTCGCGCCGTCGATGGGGTACATGGCGCTTCTCCGCAACCTCAGGAACTTCGACGAGGCCGGGATGTCCGACGACGTCGCGGCGGCTGTCGCGGCACGGCTGGCCGACCCCGGCCAGGTCGCACGCTCGCGGCAGTTCCCGTTCCGGTTCCTGTCGGCGTACGAGGCGGCGCCGAGCCTGCGCTGGGGCCACGCCCTGGACCAGGCGTTGCAGGCGTCGCTGCGCAACCTGCCCGCACTGCCGGGCCGGTCGCTGATCCTCGTCGACACCTCGGCGTCGATGACCCACGGCACGATCTCGGCGAAGTCGAAGGTCACCCCGGCCAAGGCCGCGGCGGTGTTCGGCGTCGCACTGGGAGCCAAGGGTGAGCAGGTCGACGTGGTCGGCTTCGCGGACGGCACGTTCCGGCACGACATCGCGTGCGGGGCGTCCGTGATCCGCACGGTCGACCAGTTCCTGAAGCGGATCGGCGAGGTCGGGCACGGCACCGACATCGCCGGGTCGCTGCAGCGCAGCTACCGGGGTCACGATCGCGTGTTCATCGTCTCGGACATGCAGACGATGGGCGGCCACTGGGGCCAGGGCGTCTCGGAGGCCGTGCCGCGGCACGTACCGATCTACGGCTTCAACCTGGGCGGGTACCAGAACGCGGCGTACGCGACCGGCAAGGCCAACAGGCACGAGTTCGGCGGCCTGACGGACGCGACCTTCCGGATGGTTCCGCTGCTCGAAGCAGGTCAGAACGCCGACTGGCCGTTCTGAGTGAGGGCCCGCACACATCCCGTGTGCGGGCCCTCAAAACCTCACACTTTCTTTTCGTAAGCGCTGCTACCAGGTATCCTGGGCCGCATGGAGTACAACGTGTTCGCCAAGGCGTGCCCGTCACGTCCGACGCTGGAGCACGTGACCGGCAAGTGGGGCAGCCTCACGATGAGCGCGCTCCTCAACGGTCCGCTGCGGTTCAACGAGCTGCGCCGCCGGGTCGACGGGGTCAGCGAGAAGATGCTGTCCCAGACGCTGCACGCGCTGGAGCGGGACGGGCTGGTGCACCGCGACGCGCAGCCGACGAACCCGCCGCGCGTCGACTACAGCCTCACGCCGCTCGGCCGCGAGACGGCGGAGCGGTTGCTGTCGCTGATCCTCCTGCTCGAGGCGCGCATGCCGGACGTGCTCGAGGCGCAGCGCGCGTACGACGCCCGCAACTAGGGCTCACCACTCCACGATCAAACCGGCCGGCACGCGGGTGCGCAGGTCCGGCCGGAACGTGACCTCCTGGCCCGGCGCGAGCCGCAGTCCCGGCAACCGGGACGACAGTTGCTCCAGGGCCACGCGGGTTTGCATCCGGGCGAGGGGCGCGCCGACGCAGAAGTGCGCACCGGCCCCCAGCGACAGGTGGACCGTCGGCATCTGCCGGGACGGGTCGAACGACTCCGGGCAGTGGTAGACGGCCTCGTCGCGGTTCGCCGCCGCCAGCAGCAACTGCACCTGAGCCCCCGCCGGTACCGGATGTCCCCCGATCTCCGCGTTCTCGGTGGCGTAACGGAAAAGGCTCACGATCGGGCCTTCGTAGCGCAGCAGCTCCTCGATGACGGACGGGATCGTGGCGGGATCGTCGACGATGCCGATCCAGGGCTCGCGACGGCCGGCGAGCAGCGAGCGCATGCCGAGCGCCAGCACGTTGACCGTCATGTCGAAGTCCGCCAGCGGTTTCTGCTCTTCCGGTGACAGGGTTCCGATCGCGAGGCGCATCACCATCGCGGGGAACGGGTCGGCGAACAGCTGCACGAAGTCGCCGTAGCCGAGGCCGGGGAAGCCGTCGATGAGCCGGTCGGCGTAGTCGCGGACCAGCGGTTCCAGCTCGGTCATGCGGCGGGGCGAGAAGGTGGCCTGAAGTGCTTTGCGCACCTGGGGATCGAGGTTGTGGGACCGCGCGACGAAGCTCGGATCTCTCAGCACTTCCACGACGTTCTCGTACCGGCTGACGACCCAGTAGCCGTTCTCCTCGCTGAAGAACACCGGTTCGGACGCTCTCAGGTGCACGAAGAGCGGGTACGGGTTCGCGAGGTGCAGCGAGTTCAGCGGATCGTAGGCGATGGCCACAAAGTCCGAGTGTGACACCGGGCGGACGTCTCGAAAGTACCCATGGGGCAATTGAGACGTACGCCCGGTTCGACTAACACTCGATGACGTTCACGGCAAGGCCGCCGCGCGCGGTCTCCTTGTACTTCACCGACATGTCCTTGCCGGTGTCGCGCATGGTCTTGATGACCTTGTCCAGCGACACGAAGTGCGAGCCGTCGCCGCGCAACGCCATGCGCACCGCGGTGATCGCCTTGATCGACGCGACGGCGTTGCGTTCGATGCACGGGATCTGCACCAGGCCGCCGATCGGGTCGCAGGTGAGGCCCAGGTTGTGCTCCATGGCGATCTCGGCCGCGTTCTCGACCTGTTCCGGGGTGCCGCCGAGGACCTCGGCGAGACCGCCGGCGGCCATCGAACACGCCGAGCCGACCTCGCCCTGGCAGCCGACCTCGGCACCGGAGATCGAGGCGTTCTCCTTGAACAGCACGCCGATCGCGGCCGCCGTGAGCAGGAACCTGACGACGCCGTCGTCGTTGGCTCCCGGCACGAACCTCGTGTAGTAGTGCAGGACCGCGGGCACGATGCCGGCCGCGCCGTTGGTCGGTGCGGTGACGACACGGCCGCCCGCCGCGTTCTCCTCGTTGACCGCCAACGCGAAGAGCGTCACCCAGTCCATGACCCGCAACGGGTCCGTGACGAAGTGCTCGCCCTCCAGACGCTTGCGCATCTCGGCGGCGCGACGGCGGACCTTGAGGCCGCCGGGCAGGACGCCGTGCTCGGTGCAGCCGCGCTCGACGCACTCCTGCATCACGTGCCAGATGTGCAGAAGTCCTTGGCGGATCTCGTCTTCGGTCCGCCACGACAGCTCGTTGGCCATCATGATCTCGCTGATCGACATGCCCGTCTCCCGGCACCGCGCGAGCAGCTGGTCGCCGGTCAGGAACGGGTGCGGCAGCGGGGTGGTGTCCGGCTTGATCCGGTCCGTGCCCGAAGCGTTCTCGTCGACGACGAAGCCGCCGCCGATCGAGTAGTAGACGGCGTGCTCGACGGACTCGTCACCCTTGTACGCCTCGAAGCTCATCCCGTTGGGGTGCAACGGAAGCGACTTGCGGCGGTGCATGACGAGGTCGCGGTCGTGCACGAAGTCGATCTCGTGCGCACCGCCGAGCTTCAGGCGTCGGCCGGTGACGATCTCCTCGACACGGGCGGCCGCGATCGTTGGGTCGACTTCCTCGGGGAGGTTGCCTTCGAGGCCCAGGAACACGGCCTTGGGGCTGCCGTGGCCGTGCCCGGTCGCACCGAGCGAGCCGAAGAGCTCGACGTGCACGCGGTCCACTTCGGACACCCGTGCCCCGAGCTTCTCGACGAACATCGCAGCGGCGCGCATCGGACCGACCGTGTGGGAGCTGGACGGTCCGATGCCGACGGAGAAGAGGTCGAAAACGCTGATCGCCACTGATCAGTCCTTCGCGGTGGGGTTCGGCACGTCAGTCTGTGGTGAGCTCGGCGTACTTGGCCGCCGTGAGCAGGTTCTCCGCGGACTCGACCCGCACCCTGAACAGCCAGCCGGCGCCGTACGGGTCGTTGTTGATGACGGCCGGGTCGTCCACGACCGCGCCGTTGACCTCGATCACCTCGCCGGTCACCGGGGAGAACAGGTCGCTGACCGACTTGGTGGACTCGAGCTCGCCGCAGACGGCGTTCGAGACGACCTTGGCGCCGACCTCGGGAAGCTGGACGAAGACGATGTCACCGAGGGCGTCCGCGGCGTAGGAGGTGATTCCGCAGGTCAGCGGGTCCTGGGTACCCGGCGTCCAGTCGACCCACTCGTGCTCGACGGTGTAGAGCAGGTTCTCGGGGAACTCCACGGCGACTCCTCTGGCTGGGACGGCTCGGTCAGGTGACTACCCCCTCCGCCGTGCAGAGTTGCCTACCCCGAGCGGTCTTGCTGCCTGAGAGTGTGCGGGAGCTTGCCCCTTCGGCGCCTCGACTGCTTCGTCGAGGTCTCTCCCGCTCGGGTTTCGGTGCCGCCCTGGTTGGACCAGAGGACACCACGGCCGATGTTCAGTTTTGAGTCCTTCGAGACCAGGCGAACGCTATGTGCGTCCCCCGCCAAGTGTCAACGCGAGATGGTTGACATCGGCGAGAGCGCTGCCATGGTGTGGTGAGGCAGACATCGGAGGTCTCATGAGGAAAGCGTTCATCGCCGCGCTGCTCGCCTCGCTGGTCCTTACCCCTGTCCCCGCTGCATCGGCTGCGGAGGCACCAGCTCCGATCACAGTTCCCCTCACCCAGTACTTCGACAACGACGGCATCGACACCGCGTCGGACCGGACCGGCAACTTCGACGGTTCCGGCTACGCGTTCCCTGCGGAGGGGCTGCCGTCCGGGCAGGTCAACGCCGATGGAGTGCCGTACCTCTTCCCGGGAAATTCACAGGCCAAGAACAACAACGCGGTCGCGCTGGGGCAGCGGATCGACCTGCCGCACGGGCGCTACCTGACTCTGCACTTCCTCGTGGCGTCCTCGTACGGGGCGGCCGGCGGGACCGCCACCGTGCACTACGCGGACGGATCGACCACGACAGGTGCCGTGAGCGGACCGGACTGGTACGCGGGCAGTGGTCCGATCTCCGCGCCGTTCCGCTACTCGCCCGGTGGCACCGACCAGCACCCCGTGTCGATCGGGACCTCCCAGGTCTGGGCGGATCCTCAGAAGGAGGCGGTCGGGGTCACGCTGCCGGTCACGAACCCGGCGGTGGAGGGCAAGTCCTCGCTGCACGTGTTCGCGCTGTCGTTGCAGCCGGTGGCCAAGGGCTCGGTGCTCGCGGTCCGTGCCGCGCGCAGCACGACCAAGCTGCCCCGGCTGGGCGGGCAGACCGTCGAGGCCACCGTCGTGAACCTCGGCGACCAGTGGGTCTCGAACATCTGGGTGCGCGCCGAGGGGCTGGGTCTGGTGACGCTGCAGCCGGCGCTGGTGAAGCGGCTCGCGCCCGGTGAGGAAGCTCGCGTGCGGATCGGCATCCACGCGTACCGGACCGGCACGTTCGACGGGAAGGTCGTCGCTTCCTCCGCGAAGGCCTCGGCGTCGCAGAACGCCAGGTTCACGCTGGGTGTCGCGGACTACCAGGCGAACGACGCCTCGCTGGCCGCCCACGAGTCGCCGTACTGGTTCGACGACGCCAAGTTCGGGATCTTCATCCACTGGGGGCTCTACTCGGTGCCCGCCTGGTCGCCGCCCGGTGAGCAGTACGCGGAGTGGTACTGGCAGTGGATGCAGGACCCGAACAACGCGGTGAACGCCTACCACGCGGCGACGTACGGGAAGGACTTCTCGTACGACCAGTTCATCCAGCAGTTCACGGCCTCGAAGTTCGACCCTCGCGAGTGGGTGAAGCTCTTCGAAGAGGCCGGCGCGAAGTACTACGTGCTGACCTCCAAGCACCACGAGGGTTTCGCGTTGTGGGACTCGAAGGTGTCCGGCCGCGACTCCGTTGATCTCGGTCCTCGTCGCGACCTGGTGAAGGAACTGTTCGACGCGTCGCGGAAGTACACGCCTGGCCTGAAGAACGGGCTCTACTTCTCGATGCCGGAGTGGTTCAACCCGGACAGCCCGTGGACCGGTCACGCTCCGCGGAACCCGTACACGGGCGCTGCCGAGCCCTACACCGGCTATCAGGCCGGGCGCGACTTCGTGAAGGACTACCAGGGGCCGCAGATGACCGAACTGGTCGACGGGTACGACCCCGACGTCATCTGGTGCGACATCGGTGGTGCGAACGACTCGCGGCGCGTGATGGCGGACTACTTCAACAAGGCCAAGAACCGGGCCGTGCCCAAGGACGTGACGGTCGACGACCGGTGCGGCATCCCGACCCACGACTACACGACGCCGGAGTACGCGACGTACCCGAACACCGTGGTGAAGAAGTGGGAGGCCTCGCGCGGCCTGGACCCGCGTTCGTACGGGTGGAACCGGGCGACGCCGGACTCGATGTACATGACCGCGGACGAGGTGATCCACACGCTCGTCGACACGACGTCCAAGAACGGCAACTTCCTGCTGGACATCGGCCCGCGCGCGGACGGCTCGATCCCCGAGATCATGCAGCAGCGACTGCGTGAGACGGGGGCGTGGCTGCGCACCAACGGCGAGTCGATCTACGGCACGACGTACTGGTCGCGGATGGCTCAGCAAGGTGACCTGCGGTTCACGGTGAAGCCGAACGAAGCGTTCTACATCACCTCGTTGGTCCAGCCGGGGTCACAGCTCGTGGTCGACGCTCCAGTGCCGCTCAAGGACGGCGACAAGATCACGTTGCTGGGTCATGACAGGCCCCTGAAATGGACCCGATCGGGTGGAAAACTGGTGGTCGACGTGCCACAGGGCGTTGGCCGGCACGCATGGGTGTTCAAGGCCGCTTTGTCCTAGCAGAACAACCGGACAGTGACCGGATAGTGCGATCCGCACGGTGACATGACCTTCCGACTGCCTCACATTGTGAGACAGAGGCCAGCCCGAACGGAGGAGTCATCGTGCGGATCGCAGTTCCCCGCGAGATCAAGAACCACGAGTACCGCGTCGCTCTCACCCCTGCCGGTGCGCACGAACTGACCAGCCGCGGCCACGACGTCTTCGTCGAGCAGGGCGCCGGACTGGGCTCGGCCATCACCGACGAGGAGTACCTCGCGGCCGGCGCCAAGATCCTCGCGTCCGCCGACGACGTGTGGGCCGAGGGCGACCTGGTCCTCAAGGTCAAGGAGCCGATCGCGGTCGAGTACCCGCGTCTGCGCTCCGGTCAGACCCTCTTCACGTACCTGCACCTCGCCGCCGACAAGCCGCTGACCGAGGCCCTGCTGGCGTCCGGCACCACGGCCATCGCCTACGAGACCGTGCAGCTCCCGAACCGTTCGCTGCCGCTGCTGGCCCCGATGTCCGAGGTCGCGGGCCGCCTGGCCCCGCAGGTCGGCGCGTTCTCCCTGATGAAGCCCTCCGGCGGCCGCGGCGTGCTGCCCGGCGGCGTCCCCGGTGTCGCCCCGGCCCGCGTGGTCGTGATCGGCGGCGGCGTGGCGGGCATCAACGCCGCCACCATCGCCGTCGGCATGGGCGCGGACGTGCAGATCCTCGACACCAACGTCGACCGCCTGCGCCAGATCGACGCCCAGTTCCAGGGCCGGCTGCGCACGCTGGCGTCCAACTCGTTCGCGATCGAGCAGGCCGTCCGCGAGGCCGACCTGGTCATCGGCGCCGTGCTGGTCCCTGGTGCCGCGGCCCCGAAGCTGGTCTCCAACGCGCTGGTCGCCGACATGAAGCCGGGCTCCGTGCTCGTCGACATCGCCATCGACCAGGGCGGCTGCTTCGAGGACTCGCGTCCCACCACGCACGCCGAGCCGACCTACGACGTCCACAACTCGGTCTTCTACTGCGTGGCGAACATGCCGGGCGCCGTCCCGCGCACCTCGACCTACGCGCTCACCAACGTGACGCTGCCCTACGCGGTCGCGCTGGCCGACAAGGGCTGGACGCAGGCGCTGAAGGACGACCGTTCGTTGGCCCTGGGCCTCAACGTCCACGCCGGCCAGCTGACCAACGGCCCGGTGGCCGAGGCGACCGGCCTCGCGCACACGCCGCTGGAGACCGTCATCTAAGACCAACTGAATGAATGAGGCCCCCGCACGCGATCAACGCTGCGGGGGTTTCGCCTATCGCAGGGCCGCGACCCTCGCCCTGATGCCGTCGATCACGGAGTCCAGCCCGAACTCGAACAGTCCCTCGACCGACCACAGCGAGGGCTCGTTCAGCATCTCGACGTAGTGCGGATGCTTGTCGCGGTAGAGCTCCGCGATCTTCGACATGTCCGGCGGCGCGACGTCCATCTTGCCGCTGCCGCTGTAGTTCACCTCGGCGATCGCGAACCCGACGACGTAGCTCGACACCGTCGACACCGACCGCGACGCCTCGACCAGTGACAGCCCGGCCACCCGCATGGATGCGAGCATCGCGTCCGCCATCGCCACCGCGTTCGGGCCGATCGTCGCGAACTCGCCGATGTTGCGCACCCACCACGGGTGCTTGAGCGCGAGATGACGCAACGAGTGCATCATCCCGCGCAACGCCGTCTCCCAGTCGGCACCGGGCTCGGGCAGTGCGAAGTCGCCGTAGACCTCGTCGAGGCACAGCTCCAGCAACGCGTCCTTGGTCGGCACGTGCCAGTACAGCGACATCGGGGCCGCGCCCAGTTCCGCGGCGAGCTTGCGCATGGAGAGCTTGGCCAGGCCGTGCTCGTCCAGCATCTCCAGGGCCTTGCGGACGATCGCCTCCCGGCTCAGGCCGAGGGGCTGGCCGCTGCTGGGCCTGGGTTTGCTGAACCACACGCTGTCCACGACAGCGATCCTAAGCACGCCGCAGCAGGACGGCGGCCACAACACCTCCCAGGAAAACGGCAGCAGCCCCGATCACGAGGCTCACGCTCATGCCCGACGAGAACGCGTCGCGCACGACCGTGATGTCCGCTCCGCTGTGCAACGCCTCGCTCAGCGACCTGCTCGGCACGTCGTCCGGCAGTGCGGCGGCGAACCGGGCGGACAGCAGCGCGCCTAGCACGGCGATGCCGAACGAGGAACCCAGCTCGGACAGCGTTCCTGACAACCCGGACGCGATCCCGGCACGCTCCGGCGGGATGGAACCCATCAGCGCGTTGACCGCAACCGGTTGCGCCACACCGACTCCGACGCCGATGAGGATCAGCCCGGCGAGCGTCGGCGGGTAGGTGTTGCCGATCGACAACAGCACCACACCGCCCGCCACGATCGTCATGCCGAGCAGCATCGCCTTGCTGGAGCCCAGTTTCAGCACGAGCTGGCCCAGGGTGTTGCTGGTGATGAGCAACGCGATCGCCATCGGTGCCACGCGGACACCGGCCTCCAACGGGCTGTAGCCGAGCACGCCCTGAAGGTGTTGCGTCAGCAGGAAGAGCGAGCCCGCCATGCCGAACGCCGCCAGCACACCCGACGCCACCGCACCGGTGAACCGGCGGTCCTTGAAGAACCCGAGGTCCAGCATCGGCTCCGCGGTGTGCCGTTCCCACAACGCGAACGCCGTCATGGTGACCACGCCGATCGCCACCGGCACGCTGAACTCCAGCGAGCCGAAACCGTGCTCCGGCACCGAGATCACCGCGTACACCAGCGAGACCATGCCGATGATCGACAGGACCGAGCCGACGACGTCGGGCTTGCGCACGGCCGGGTCCTTGGACTCCGGCACCAGCGCCGCCACGGCCACGATCGCGAGGACCGCCACCGGGACGTTGATCAGGAACACCGAGCCCCACCAGAAGTTCTTGATGAGCGCGCCACCGATCACCGGACCAGCCGCGAACCCGAGGCTCGTGACCGCCGCCCAGATGCCGATGGCCTTCGGGCGTTCCTTCTCGTCGAACAACTGCATCAGCACGGCCAGCGTGCCCGGCATCAGCATCGCCGCGCCGACGCCCATGAACCCGCGAGCCGCGATCAACGCCTCGGCCGAGCCCGCATAGGCCGCCACCGCGCTACCGGCGCCGAAGAGCAGCAGACCGGCCAGCAACGCCTTCTTGCGGCCGAACCGGTCGCTGAGGCTGCCGGTGGTGAGCAACAGGCCCGCCAGCGCGAGCGAATAGGCGTTGATCATCCACTGGATGTCCGCCGTGCTGGCGTGAAGACCCGTGGAGATCGACGGGATCGCCACGTTGAGCACGGTGTTGTCCAGCACCACGACCATCACGGACAGGCAGAGCACGCCGAGCACGGCCCAGCGCTGCGGATGCGGGTGCACCCCGACCTTCTCGGTCGTCGAAGTCATCTCGTCCCCCTTACGGTGTACGAGTAACTTACAGCGTACGAGACCGCAGGGCGCAAGAGGATTTCGCTCAGGGATGAGGGAGTGCCCGCGACAGGCGAAGGGGGAGGACCCGGGGTTCGGGGGTGTCCCCCGACAAACACTGCGGGCTCTGGCGAAATCGGCCGAAGGTCGATGAGCGCCAGAGCCCGCCACGTAAAGGGCGGCCGCGCTCAACCAGCCTGGGGGTCACTGGGAGCGGGGCCGCCGTGACCAAATATAGCGGGCCTCGGGCAGCCGCGCCCAGCACCCCCGCCCAAACGCGACCAGAAAGTTTCCCCGACTGGACCACTGCCCGTGTTGGGCTCGTCCAGCAAACGAGTGAATTCCCCCGCTCGCGGTGCGGCGAGCAGGGCCAACGGCCGATGAAGACGGAGTCGGGTGTCCCTCGAAGGGAGATTCCATGGCTGAACCACAGGGATGGATCCATTGCCACGACCCGTTCGGTCGAGACAGATCGATGACCGTTCTGGTCGAGAACGACCGAGTTCTCCTGGTCACGCCGCCGGGCGAGACCGCTGTGATGTCCGCCACTCAGACGCGTCGGCTGGGCTCTTTGCTCGACCAGGCCACGGCGAAGATGTGATGGACCAGGTTCTGCGAGACGCGGTCCTGCAAAGGCTGGCGCTGCTGGACAAGGTGGCCGAGCACGGCGAGGCCGAGGCGCTGGTTCCGCTGGCCCGCGCGGAGATCCACCGCCTGGCAGACGGCTGGCGCCTGCTGCTGACGGTGCACCAGCCCGACGAGGACAGCCGCTGCAAGGCGTGTCCTGGCTGGTTGCGGCGACGGCGACGGCGATGGCCTTGCCAGGTCTGGAACATGGCGCACCAGCACCTGATCGGCGAGGGTCTGCCGCATCGGGAGCGCGGCAGGCCGTTGCGCAACCCTTTCACCCGATCGGGCACGATCGAGATTCCCGAGGAGACACCGGTCGAGCTGACCGCCGAGTTGCCGCCGATCTTGTCCGACGTGCCGCCGCTGGTGCACCGGGCTCCTGTCGTGTCCCGGCCCAAGCACGCCTTGCCGGACTGACAATTCAGGCAGGATGGGCCGCATGCATGACGGCAGCGGCCTCATCGCGGTCCAGAACCTGACGAAGCAGTTCGGTTCTGTCACGGCCGTGCAGAACCTGAGCTTCACCGTGTCACCCGGCAGCGTGACGGGCTTCCTCGGCCCGAACGGCGCCGGCAAAACGACGACCCTGCGAATGCTGCTGGGTCTCGTGAAGCCGACGGGCGGCACGGCCACGATCAACGGACGACCGTTCCACCAGCTCGGCCAGCCCGGCCGCGTGGTGGGTGCGGTGCTGGAGGCGCAGGGGTTCCACCCCGCTCGCTCCGCCCGCAACCACCTGCGCGTGTACGCGTCGGCCATCGGCGTGCCGGACGCGCAGGCCGACCAGGTCCTCGGCCTGGTCGGCCTGGGCACCGCGGCCGATCGCAAGGTGGGCGGGTTCTCGCTGGGCATGAAGCAGAGACTGGCGCTGGCCACCGCGCTGCTCGGCGACCCGCAGGTGCTCGTGCTCGACGAACCGGCGAACGGCCTCGACCCCGAGGGCATCGCGTGGCTGCGCACGTTCTTGCAGTCGTACGCGCGCATGGGACGCACGGTGCTGATCTCCAGCCACCTGCTGGCCGAGGTCGAGCAGACCGTCGACCAGGTCGTGATCATCTCGCGCGGGCAGACGATGTTCTACGGGCCGTTGGAGCAGTTGCGGCAGTCGCAGCAGCGGCGCGTCATCGTGCAGCCGTCGGACATCAACGCGTTGGCGACGGCACTGCGCAGCGAGGGCGTGCAGACGATCGAGCAGCTGCCCGACGGCAGGCTCGCGGTGTCCGGTGTGGACTCGAAGCACGTGGCCGACAGCGCGTTGAGGGCGGGCGTGTCGATCTACGGCATCCAGGAGGAGCAGGTCGACCTCGAGCGGCTGTTCTTCCAGCTCACCAGTGGCCAGTACGCCGGGTACGCGCCGGCGCCGTATCAGCAGCAACAGCAGGGTGGTTGGGCCTGATGGGCAACCTCGTACAGGCGGAGCTCCGCAAGACGACGACGACCGGGCTGTGGTGGGGACTGCTGATCCCGACCGCGGTGCTGGCGCTCGGGTGGGGGCTCGCGACCGGCCTGCTCGGCAAGTTCTTCGTGGACTTCGCGTCGTCGAGCGACGTCGAGGACGTGTCGAGCTTCCTCGGCGTCTCGCCGGACCAGTGGAAGGTCTCGCTGTTCGGCATGGCACGGGCGATCAACATCTCGACGATCTTCCCGATGATCTTCGGCGCGATGGCGATCTCCGGTGAGATCAACCGGCGGACGATCACCACGACGTTCCTGACCGCGCCCTCGCGCATGCATTCGATGCTGGCGAAGATGCTGGTCTACGTGCTGTGGGGCGCGATCTACGGCCTCGCGATCATGCTGTTCCTCGGCATCGGTGTGGTGATCACGAGCGAACCCGGGCAACTGCCGGACGCCGGTGGCTGGGTGATGCTCGCGCTGGCGTGCGTGCTGTCGTCGATCCTGATGACGATGTTCGGCGTCGGAGTGGGTGCGCTGATCCCGAACGTCGCCGGGACGATCGTGTTGCTGCTGCTGTACTTCCTGGTGATCGAGAACGTGCTGCACCTCGTGCTCGCGTACCTCGAGGTGCCGGCGATCATCGGATTCCTGCCGAACGGGTCGATCAACGGGCTCACCGGGTCGGTCGCGGTCGATCTCTTCCTGTCCACAGCCGGGGTCGTGCCGCCGGAGGTCGAGGACGTGCTGCGCGCGATCGCCGGTGCCGGTGGGGCGCTCGACTGGTGGTGGTCGGGGCTGGTGTTCCTGGCGTGGTCCGGGATCGTGTTCGCGGGCGGCTGGGCGGTCACGCAGTCCAAGGACATCACCTGACCTGCGACTCTTCAAGATCCACATAGCTGTCAGACCCCGAACGTAGTCTTGGCTGCGTGACCAAGGGCTGGATCCGCCGACTGACCGCCGCCTGCTGGCAGCACCCCCGACTGGTGGTGCTGTCGGTGCTGGCCGCGATCGTCGGTGTCGGGCTGCAGGCGGCAGGCCCGTTGCTGCTCAAGACCGCGATCGACGACTCGACGGTGGGCCGGACCGACAGGTTGTGGCCGCTGATGGTGGCGTTGGTCGTGCTCGAGCTGCTCACGTTCGGGTCGGCGTTCTTACGTCGATACCTGGGCGGGCGGCTGGCGCTGGGCGTGCAGCACGACCTGCGGCTCGGCGTCTTCTCGGCGGTGCAACGGCTGGACGGCGCGAAGCAGGACGAGATGCGGACCGGGCAGATCGTGTCGCGGTCGATCACAGACCTGCAGCTGGTGCAGTCGTTGCTGATGATGGCGCCGCTGGCGGTCGGCACGGTGGTGTTCGCCCTGGCCGCGCTGGCCGCGATGCTCTACCTGTCGGTGCCGCTGACGATCATCGCGATCATCGTGCTGCCGCTGGTGGCGTGGCTCGCCGGCCGCACCCGGCTGACGTTGTTCCCGGCCACGTGGTCGGCGCAGCAGCGGGCCGCCGATCTCGCCCAGCACGTCGAGGAGACCGTCACGGGCGTGCGCGTGGTGAAGGGCTTCGGGCAGGAGGCGCGCGAGGTGGCGCGCCTGGAGAAGCACGCCAAAGCTCTTTTCGCGGAACGGATGCGCGCCGCTCGCCTGTCGTCGCGGCCCCTCGCGACCGTCACCGCGCTGCCGTTGCTCGGCCAGGTCGGCGTGCTGGCCCTGGGCGGCTGGCTGGCGCTGCACGGGCAGGTCACGCTGGGCACGTTCCTCGCGTTCACGGCGTACGTGGCGAACCTGGTGGGCCCGACCAGGATCCTGTCCGGTCTGGTGGTGACCGCGCAGCTCGCCCGCGCCGGCGTCGAGCGGGTCTACGAGCTGATCGACTCGCAGCCGGACGTGACCGACGGCCCCGGCGAGGTGCCCGACGGCCCGCTCGCCATCTCGTTCTCGGACGTGACGTTCGGCTACACCCGCAGCGAGCCGGTGCTGCAGGACTTCTCGATCTCCGTGGAGCCGGGCGAGACCCTTGCCCTGGTCGGCACCGCCGGGTCCGGCAAGTCGACGGTTTCCCTGCTGCTGCCCCGTTTCTACGACGTGCACTCCGGTGCCGTCCGGGTGGGCGGTGCGGACGTCCGCACCCTGCGCCTGGAGTCGTTGCGCGGCACCGTGGGCGTCGTCTTCGAAGAGGCTTTCCTCTTCTCCGACACGGTCTTCTCGAACATCGCGTACGGCCGTCCCGACGCCTCCCGCGCGGAGGTCGAACGTGCCGCCAAGGCCGCCGAGGCGCACGACTTCATCGAGGCTCTGCCGCTCGGCTACGACACGGTGGTGGGCGAACGCGGCCTGACCCTCTCCGGCGGCCAGCGTCAGCGCGTGGCCCTGGCCCGCGCTTTGCTCTCCGACCCGCGCATCCTGGTCATGGACGACGCGACGTCCGCGGTGGACACCGCCACCGAAGCCGCGATCCACGCCACCCTGGCCTCGGTGACGGCACACCGCACCACGCTCCTGGTGGCGCACAGACGTTCCACGCTGTCTCTGGCCGACAGGATCGCCGTCCTCGACGCGGGCCGTGTGATCGACATCGGCACCCACGAGGAACTGACGGCCCGCTGCGCTCTCTACCGCGACCTCCTGGCAGGCCCGGACGAGGCGATCGAGTCCGCCGCCCCGGCGCCGACGGGCGAGCTGTGGCCGGTCCTCTCACAGGAGGAGCTCGACCAGCGCCTGATCGACGAAGCCAGAACCACGGCCCCCGCCGCGGCCGGCCGAAGGGGAGGCGGCGGTGGTGGCGCCGGCGGCATGTCCGCTCTGGCAGGCGGTCCTCCCACGCCCGAGTTGCTGGCCCAGGTCAGGTCGTTGCCACCCGCCACCGAAGTTCCCGCCCTGCACGGCGAAGACCCGCGTGCCCCCGATCCCGGCTTCCGCCTGGCAAGTCTGTTGCGCCCGGTCCGCTGGGCGCTGGCCGCGGTGGGCGTGCTGGTCGTGCTGGACGCGTTGGTGGGCATGGGCCTGCCGGCCCTGGTCCGCTTCGGCGTGGACGGCGGCGTCGTGACGGGCGCCGAGTCCGCGCTGTGGCAGGCGGTCGCGCTGGGCGTGGGCCTGGTCGTGATCGGCTGGCTGACCACCACGGGCAGCACGATCTTCGCCGCCCGCCTGGGTGAGCGCCTGCTGTACCTGCTGCGCGTCCGCAGCTACGCCCACCTGCAACGCCTCGGCCTCGACTACTACGAGCGCGAGATGGCCGGGCGCATCATGACGAGGATGACGACGGACGTCGACGCCCTCTCGACGTTCCTGCAGACCGGCCTGGTCACCGCCGTGATCAGCCTGCTGACCGTCGTGGGCATCACCGCGGCCCTGGTGCTCACCGACGCGTCCCTGGCCCTGATCGCCCTGTCCGTGCTCCCGCTGCTGGCGATCGCCACGGTGATCTTCCAGCGTCTGTCCTCCACCGCCTACGCGGAAGCTCGCGAACGCGTCAGCGCCGTCAACGCCGACCTCCAGGAGAACGTCTCGGGCCTGCGCGTCTCCCAGGCCTACACCCGCGAACGCCACTCGGCGGAGGCCTTCGCCGAACGCAGCGACGCCTACCGCCGCTCCCGCCTGCGGGCCCAGCGCTACATCGCGACCTACTTCCCCTTCGTGTCCTTGCTTTCGGGCGTGGCCCAAGCCGTGGTCCTGGCCGTCGGCGCCGACCGGGTGGCCACCGGCACGCTGACGCCGGGCATCCTCCTGGCGTTCCTGCTCTACCTGAACCTGTTCTTCAGCCCGATCCAGCAGCTCTCCGGTGTCTTCGACGGCTACCAGCAGGCCCGCGTGGGCCTGCGCCGGATCGGCGACCTGCTCCGCACCCCGAGCACGGTCGAACCACCCGAGCACCCCGTCCCGGTGCCCACCCGCCTGAAGGGCGAGGTGGAGCTCCGCAACGTCTCCTTCACCTACCAGGGCGCGGACCGCCCCGCTCTGGACGACGTCACCCTGCACGTGACGCCCGGCGAAACCGTCGCCCTGGTGGGCGAGACCGGCGCGGGCAAGTCCACCCTCGTCAAGCTCATCGCCCGCTTCTACGACGCCACAGCAGGCACCGTCCTGATCGACGGCGTGGACGTCCGCACCTACGACCTCTCGGCCTACCGCCAACGCCTGGGCGTGGTCCCCCAGGAGGCCCACCTCTTCGGCGGCGACGTGGCCGAGAACGTCGCCTACGGCCGTCCCACCGCCACCCGGCCCGAAATCCAGCACGCCGTGCAGGCCGTGGGCGCGCTGCCGATGGTCGCCACCCTCCCCAACGGCTTCCACCAACCGGTGGGCGAGCGCGGCAACCACCTCTCCTCAGGTCAGCGCCAGCTCCTGGCCCTGGCCAGGGCCGAACTGGTCAACCCGGACCTCCTCCTGCTGGACGAGGCCACGGCAGCCCTGGACCCGGCGACCGAGTCCGCGGTCCTGGCGGCCAGCGACCACCTGACAGGCGCCCGCACCACCTTCGTGGTCGCCCATCGCCTGGCCACCGCGGCCAGAGCCGACCGCATCGTCGTCCTGGCCGACGGCCGGATCGTCGAACAGGGCACCCACCCCGAGCTCCTGGCGGCCAACGGCGCCTATGCCCGTCTGTGGCGCCACGGCACCCCAGAAGCAGCGGCCTGACAGGAGTTCGAGTGCTCGAGATCGTGGTGAAGACGGAGAACGGGGAGCGGCACGTCCGCGTGTCCGCCGGCGAGCTGGCCGCGCTGCTGCGGCGGATCGGTGGCGAGGGTGACCGGTTCCTGGTGGTCCAGCGGGTGCCCGATCTGCCCGACGTGTTCGCCCAGGTCTGGCACGAGGCCGGTGGCGACTACGCGCTGGAGCACCGCGACGGTGCGGCCGACCGGCACTTCGAGACGACGGCCGACAGTGCCGAGGTCGTGATCGAGGCGCTCACCGGATGGGCGCGCCGGGAGGCCGGGTGGGACGGCGGCCTGGCCTGGTCGCTGCTGGACATGGGTCCCTCCCCCGAGGTGCCGCCGCTCGACCTCGGCCCCGGCGAGCGCGAGCAACTGGAGACGCGCGTCCGCGAGGTGCTGGCCGGCGGCTACACCTCCCGCGCCGAACTGGCCGAGCTCGCGGAGGAGTACCTGGTCACCGACGACCGCCGGCCCGTCTCCCGCGAGCAGGCGCAGGCGCTGGCGGACCGGTTGTGGCTGGAGCGGGTCGCCGAGCAGGCCTCGTGGCAGGGCGAGACCGACCCGCAGCGGCTCACCCGCGCGTTCACCGCCCTGCGGGAGGCCGGCATCACCGCCCGCGAGAACTTCACCTGCTGCCGCAGCTGCGGCCAGGCCGAGATGGGCGCGGAAGGCGGCCACGACGCCCGTGGCTTCGTCTACTTCCACTCCCAGTGCACGGACTCCGCCGCGGCCGGCCACGGGCTGACGCTGCTCTACGGCGGCTTCGACGGCTCGTCCGAGACCACCGCGGCCATCGGCCGTGAGGTCGTGGCAGCCCTCGAAGCGGCCGGTCTGAACGCCGAGTGGGACCGCGACCCCGGCCGGGCCATCACCGTCACCCCGCTGAACTGGCGCCGCCACCTCGTCGGCTAGTGGCGCGTCCCGGAAGTTCGGCGAGGTGATTCACGCTCAGCAGGGCGCCTCGTGGCACCGCCCCGCGCCCCCCATACGACTCCGGTATGAGGACGCGGGGGCGGCACCACGATGCACCCGTCTGACCGCGAATTCCCCCGGCAACCTTCCGGGCCACACCACCAGGAGTCCCGCCATGCCCTCCCGCCCCTCAGTCCTCTACGTCTCGGACCTCGCCTACCCGGCCAGGGGCAGGCGCTACTGCGACGAGGACATCTACCTGACCTCGCACCTGCGCAAGGCCTTCGACCTGGCCATCAGCCACCCCGAAGACGCGGCGAACCTCATGTCCGGCTACGACGCGGTCGTGGTCCGCAACAGCGGACCGGTGATCGACTACCCGGACGCCTACGCGGCCTTCCGCGACCAGGCCACAGCCACCGGCCAACGCGTCTACAACCCGCTGACCGGCAAGGCGGACATGGCCGGCAAGCAGTACCTGGTCGACCTGACCGAGCAGGGCTACCCGGTCATCCCGACGATCGACACGCCAGACCACCTGGACCGCCTCCCGCACACCACCGAGTACGTCGTGAAGCCCAAAGCGGGCGCCGACTCGCACGGCCTGGAGTTCACCACCCGCGACGAGCTCGCCGGCAAAACCGGCGGCACACGTGATCTCCTCATCCAGCCCAAGATCGAGTTCCGGTACGAGGTCTCGTTCTACTTCGTGGACCACGACTTCCAGTACGCCCTGAACGCACCGGACCCGTCCCAACGCTGGGAGCTCAGCCGTTACGACCCCACGGCACAAGATCTGGAATTCGCGAGGAAGTTCATCGACTGGAACGACCTGGACCACGGCGTCCAACGCGTGGACGCCTGCCGCACCCAGACCGGTGAGCTGCTGCTGGTCGAGCTCGAAGACCTCAACCCGTATCTCTCCCTGGACCGCACGACCGACGAGACCAGGGAGAAGTTCGTGAAAGCCATGACGGCGTCGATCCGGCGTTCGCTCACCTGAACAAGATCAATCCACGGAGTGCCGCGGTTGCACCTAACGTGAACTGATCACCGCGCTCGGTGCGTATGCCCGTCCAACAGCCCAACCGCGATTGACCGGAAAGGAGGGAACGTAGTGAGACGCACATCAAGAATTGCCCAACTGCGGGTGACGCCAGGCCCGTCCTGATCGATCCTGTGACAGAGCACTCCTTGCCATGTGCCTCCAGCGTGTGAAGGCCCGGGCCAGGGGGACTAGCCTGACTACCGCATGAGTCAACACCAAGAGCGAGATGGATAGAGGCGAGCGCCAGCCGTGTCCAGCAGCAGTCCTGCGTCACAATTCGGGCCGAACGAGTGGCTCGTCGAGGAGATGTACGAGCAGTTCCTCGCCGACCCGTCATCCGTAGACCCGGCGTGGCATGACTTCTTTGCCGACTACAAGCGTGCGGGCGGCAACGGCACCGCCGCCGTCAGCGCGGGAGGTTCCACGGCCACCACGACGACGACCGTGACGCCACCGGCCGCCGACAACGGCAAGGCCGCGCCCGCCGCACCCAAGCCGGCCGCGCAGCCCAAGCCCGCGGCCACGCTGCCGCAGACCGGCAAGCCCGCGCCGCAGCAGGCCGCGAAGGCCAAGCCGGTCACGCAGAGCGCGTCGCCCGAGCAGAAGCAGCTGCGCGGTGCCGCCGCCGCGATCGCGAAGAACATGGAGCTGTCGCTCACCGTTCCGACCGCGACCAGCGTGCGCGCCGTGCCCGCCAAGCTGCTGGCCGACAACCGCATCGTCATCAACAACCACCTGAAGCGGACGCGCGGCGGGAAGGTCTCCTTCACGCACGTCATCGGCTACGCGGTGGTTCGGGCGCTGCAGGCCTACCCGAACATGAACCGGCACTACGCCGAGGTCGACGGCAAGCCGTTCGTCGTCACGCCGGAGCACGTGAACTTCGGCCTGGCGATCGACCTGCCCGGCAAGGACGGGCAGCGCACGCTGGTCGTCGCGTCGGTCAAGGGCTGCGAGAACATGACGTTCACGCAGTTCTGGCAGGCCTACGAGGACCTGATCCGCAAGGCTCGCGGTGGTTCGCTGACGGCCGACGACTTCTCCGGCACCACGATCTCGCTGACCAACCCCGGCACGATCGGCACGAACCACTCGGTGCCGCGGCTGCAGTCCGGTCAGGGCGCGATCATCGGCGTCGGCGCCATGGAGTACCCCGCGCACTTCCAGGGCACCAGCGAGCAGGCGCTCACCGACATGGGCGTCAGCAAGATCATCACGCTGACCTCCACGTACGACCACCGCATCATCCAGGGTGCCGAGTCGGGCGAGTTCCTCAAGCGCGTGCACCAGCTGCTGCTCGGCGAGGACGGCTTCTACGACGACATCTTCGCGTCGCTGCGGCTGCCGTACGAGCCGATCCGCTGGGTCGCCGACATCCCCGAGGGCGCTGTCGACAAGACGGCCCGCGTCATCGAGCTGATCGACGCGTTCCGCACCCGCGGCCACCTGATGGCCGACACGGACCCGCTGAACTACCGCCAGCGCAGCCACGCGGACCTGGACGTGCTCAGCCACGGCCTGACGCTGTGGGACCTCGACCGCGAGTTCCCGGTCGGCGGGTTCGCCGGCCAGGAGCGGATGAAGCTGCGCGACATCCTGGGCGTGCTGCGCAACTCGTACTGCCGCACGGTCGGCGTCGAGTACATGCACATCCTGGAGCCGGAGGAGCGCCGGTGGATCCAGGACCGCGTCGAGCTTCCGCACGAGAAGCCGCCGGCCACCGTGCAGAAGTACATCCTCAGCAAGCTCAACGCGGCTGAGGCGTTCGAGACGTTCCTGCAGACCAAGTACGTCGGCCAGAAGCGCTTCTCGCTCGAGGGCGGCGAGACCGTCATCCCGCTGCTCGACGCCGTGCTCGACAAGGCCGCCGAGCACGAGCTCGACGAGGTCGTCATCGGCATGCCGCACCGCGGCCGCCTGAACGTGCTCGCGAACATCGTCGGCAAGCCGATCTCGCAGATCTTCCGCGAGTTCGAGGGCAACCTCGACCCCGGCCAGGCGCACGGCTCCGGCGACGTGAAGTACCACCTCGGTGCCGAGGGCAAGTACTTCCGCATGTTCGGCGACGGCGAGACCAAGGTGTCGCTGACGGCGAACCCGTCGCACCTGGAGGCCGTCGACCCGGTGCTCGAGGGCATCGTGCGCGCCAAGCAGGACCTGCTCGACCGCGGTGGCGACTTCTTCCCCGTCCTGCCGGTCGCCATGCACGGTGACGCGGCGTTCGCGGGCCAGGGTGTCGTGGCCGAGACGCTGAACCTCGCGCTGGTGCGCGGCTACCGCACCGGTGGCACGGTCCACATCGTCGTGAACAACCAGGTCGGCTTCACCACCGCGCCGGAGCACTCGCGGTCCTCGAAGTACTCGACCGACGTCGCGAAGATGATCGGCTCGCCGGTCTTCCACGTGAACGGCGACGACCCGGAGGCCTGCTACTGGGTCGCCAAGCTGGCCGTCGAGTACCGCCAGGCGTTCCACAAGGACGTCGTGATCGACATGGTCTGCTACCGCCGCCGCGGCCACAACGAGGGCGACGACCCCTCGATGACGCAGCCGGCGATGTACGACGTGATCGACCAGAAGCGCTCGGTCCGCAAGACCTACACCGAGTCCCTGATCGGCCGCGGCGACATCACGGTCGAAGAGGCCGAGAAGGCGCTGCAGGACTTCTCCAGCCAGCTGGAGCACGTCTTCAACGAGGTCCGCGAGCTCGAGAAGCACCCGGTGACGGTCAGCCCGTCGGTGGAGGCCGAGCAGCAGGTCCCCGCGAAGCTGCCCACCGGCATCACGCGCGAGGTCCTGGAGCACATCGCCGACGCGCACGTGAACCTGCCCGAGGGCTTCACGCCGCACGCCCGCGTCAAGCCGGTGCTCGAGCGCCGCGCGAAGATGGCGCGCGAGGGCGGCATCGACTGGGCGTTCGCGGAGCTCCTCGCTCTCGGCTCGCTCTCGCTGGAGGGCCGCAAGGTCCGCCTGGCCGGTCAGGACTCGCGCCGCGGCACGTTCGTGCAGCGCCACGCGACCCTGGTCGACCGCAAGACCGGCGACGAGTACACGCCGCTGCAGAACCTGTCGCCGGACCAGGGCAAGTTCATGGTCTACGACTCGGTGCTGTCGGAGTTCGCGGCGGTCGGCTTCGAGTACGGCTACTCGGTCGCGAACCCGCAGGCGCTGGTGCTGTGGGAGGCGCAGTTCGGCGACTTCGTCAACGGCGCGCAGCCGATCATCGACGAGTTCATCTCGTCCGGTGAGGCCAAGTGGGGTCAGCGTTCCGACGTCGTGATCCTGCTGCCGCACGGCCACGAGGGCCAGGGCCCCGACCACACGTCGGGCCGCATCGAGCGCTGGCTGCAGCTGTGCGCCGAGGGCTCCATGACCGTCGCGGTGCCGTCGACCCCGGCGAACTACTTCCACCTGCTGCGCCGCCACGCCCTCGACGGCGTCGACCGGCCGCTCGTGGTGTTCACGCCGAAGTCGATGCTGCGTCTCAAGGCCGCGGTGTCCGGCACGGACGAGTTCATCAACGACCGCTTCCAGTCGGTGATCGACGACCCGACGATCAAGGACACGAACGCGGTCACGAAGGTCCTGCTGTGCAGCGGCAAGATCTCCTACGAGCTGCACGCCGAGCGTGAGAAGCGCGGCGGCGGCGACGTGGCGATCGTGCGCGTCGAGCAGCTCTACCCGGTCCCGGCCCGCAAGCTGACCGAGACCCTGGAGCGCTACCCGAACGCGAAGGACGTCCGCTGGGTGCAGGAGGAGCCGGCGAACCAGGGTGCCTGGCCGTTCTACGGTCTTGCCCTGCCGGAGCTGCTGCCCGCGCACCTGGGCACCGTCCGCCGCGTGTCGCGCCGCCCGATGGCCGCCCCGTCGGCCGGTTCGAGCAAGGTGCACGAGGTCGAGCAGCGCGAGATCATCACCCGCGCGTTCGAGTAAGTCGTTGTGAGGTGACGAGCCGCCGGGCCCTGCATGGGGTCCGGCGGCTCGTTTTCTCAAGGCCTGCATAGGAGTTCTGCCATGTACTTCACCGATCGCGGCATCGAGGAGCTCGAGAAGCGACGCGGCGAGGAAGAGATCAGCTTCGCGCTGCTCGCCGACAAGCTCCGCGCGTTCGTCGACGCCAACCCGGACTTCGAGACCGCCATCGAACGCTTCGCCACCTACCTGGCGCGCGACGACGAGGACGACTTCGAGGACTGACCGCTCAGGTGCTGTCCATCCGAGGTCAGGACCTCCACTGCTGGTTGGCCTGCCCCGAGCAGGACCACAGGTTCAGCTTCGTGCCGTTGGCGGTGCCAAAGCCGTAGGCGTCCAGGCACAGGTTGGACTGCGCGCTGGTGATCGTGCCGTCGGCGTTGACGTTCCACTGCTGGTTCGTGCCGCCGTGGCAGTCCCAGATCACCACCGCGGTGCCGTTGGCGGTGCCCCCTCCAGAGGCGTCCAGGCACTTCGTGCTGTAGACCACCAGCTGCTTGCCGGAGGTGTAGGTCCAGTTCTGGTTGGTGCCGCCGTGGCAGTCCCACAGCTGGACCTGCGTGCCGTTGGTGCTGGTCGCGCCAGGCACGTCCGCGCAACGGCCCGACTGGACGCCGACGATCTGCCTGCCCGTGGGGTTGCCGATGCTGCCCGGCACGGACCGCAGCGCGTCGTACCAGGTCGCGGCCATCTTGGCGTAACCGGTGGCGGTGGGGTGGACGCCGTCGATCAGGTCAGCGGTGGTGAGGGCGGCGTGCATGTCGACCAGGTGCACGCGCTTGCCCGCGTTGGCCTTGCTCTGCACCATTGCGGGGATCGTGGCGTTGTACGCCCGGCCGAGGGACTCCTGCGATGCGCTGCCCAGCGGGATGATCGTCGCCACCATGACGTCGGCGCCGGGCACGGTCGCGGTGATCTTGTCGACCAGTGCCGACAGGCGGGCCGGGGCGTTGGCCACGTCGTGGTTCTGGAGCACGTCGTTGGTGCCGATGTGCAGGAGCACGGTCCGGGGATTGGTGCTGGTGAGCCAGCTGACGATGTTCGCGTCGATCTGGTCGATGCGCCAGCCGGGGTGGCCCTCGTGGTCGTGGTCGCCCAGCGACGCCGGACCGTTGAACTGCGAGCCGACGAAGTCCACGCGGTAGCTCCCACCGGCGAGCCGGTCCCACAGGCCGATGCGGTAACCGCCGGGTACCTGCGTTCCCTCGGTGATCGAGTCGCCCAGCGGCATGACCCGGGTTCCACCGTTGGATTCCGCTCCAGCCGGCGTGGTGGACACCAGCGCAGAGGTCAACAAAGCGGCGGCGCAGGCGCTGAGCCACCGGTACCTAGCCCGCATCACGTTCTCCTCGGTCCGCGTAACCAATGTTGCGTTAGCGTTAACATTGGAGGTGCCGAAGAACGTGGTGTCAAGGAATAGAGCCACGTGAGACGCCTTGGTATGCAGGCTCTGCGTCAATCAAGGTGTCACATGTTCGCGCTAACATCAGGTGCCCCGAACAAAAGCCAAGGGGTCGAAGACCGGCCACCGGCCTTCGACCCCTTGACCTACGAGCAGTGCCATCACCAGGCATAGGCCTCCGGGGCCGGCTTCGACCCGTTCGGCGCCGGCGCCGGGAACAGCTCGTCGAGCTTGGCGAGCACGTCAGCGTCCAGCTTCAGCTCCGCCGCCCGCAACGAGTTGTCGAGCTGCTCACCGGTGCGGGGCCCGATGATCGGCGCGGTCACGCCGTCCTGGTGCAGCAGCCAGGCGAGACCGACGTTCGCCGGGTCCTCCCCGAGCTCGGCGCACAGCTTCTCGTAGGCCTCGATCTGGTCGCGGTTCTTCTCCAACGCGTCCGCGGACCGCCCGGACGCCGACCGGGAGACGCCACCCTCGCGCTGCTTGCGCAGCACACCGCCGAGCAGGCCGCCGTGCAGCGGCGACCACGGGATGACGCCGAGCCCGTAGTGCCGAGCGGCGGGCAGGACCTCCAGCTCGGCCCAGCGGGTCATCAGGTTGTAGATCGACTGCTCGGACACCAGACCGAGGAAACCGCGCGTACGAGCGGCCTCGGCGGCCTGGGCGATGTGCCAGCCCGCGAAGTTCGACGAGCCGAAGTAGATGACCTTGCCCTGCTGGCGCAGCACGGAGAAGGCTTCCCAGATCTCGTCCCACGGCGTTTCGCGGTCCACGTGGTGCATCTGGTAGAGGTCGATGTAGTCGGTTTGCAGGCGCTTCAACGAGGCGTCGCACGCGCGGCGGATGTTCAGGGCCGACAGCTTGTTGTCGTTGGGCCAGTCGCCCATGCTGCCGTAGAGCTTGGTCGCGATGACCGTCTTTTCGCGACGGGTGCCGCCCTGGGCGAACCACCGGCCGATGATCTGCTCGGTGACGCCCTCGCCCTGCTTCCAGCCGTAGACGTTGGCCGTGTCGAAGAAGTTCAGACCGTGGTCGTGCGCGCGGTCCATGATCGCGTGACTGTCGGCCTCGGACGTCTCTGGGCCGAAGTTCATCGTGCCGAGGCACAGGCGGGAGACGGACAGACCGCTGCGACCGAGGTGGGTGTATTCCATGCCCTCCACCCTGCCCCGCGCGGCGGCATTGTGCCACGTGGAGCTGCTCCAGCTCGCCACAGATTTGACAGTATTCGACACCAAATTTTCTGCACTGCCATTTCACCCGTGCGTGAAGTTACGTTTCATCGCGTTCAACCCTGCCAGGAGGAACTCGATGAGAATCAACACCTGCATTGCGGCGGCATTGTTCGCGACCGTTCTGTGCGCGCCGACGGCCATCGCTCAGCAGGCACTCAGCGGCGACGGGGAAGCCATTCCCGGCAGCTACATCATCGTGCTCAAGGACGGTGTCACAACAGAGCCGCAGAGCTTGCTCGCCAAGTACAACGGCAAGCTCAAGCGCACCTACAGGGCCGCGCTCAACGGGTTCTCCGTGCGGGACATGTCCGAGCAGCAGGCCAAACGCCTGGCCGCCGACCCGCGGGTCGCGAAGGTGCACCGCAACCTGGTCGTCTCGATCCAGGACACCCAGCCGAACGCCGGCTGGAACCTCGACCGGATCGACCAGGCCGCACTCCCGCTCGACACGAGGTACGAATACCCGAACACCGCGCAGAACGTGACCGCGTACGTCCTCGACACCAGCATTCGAATCACTCACCAGGAATTCGAGGGCCGCGCGGCGAACGGGTTCGACTTCATCGACGACGACAACGTCGCGCAGGACTGCCATGGCCACGGCACGCACGTGGCGGGCACGATCGCCGGACGCACCAGCGGCGTCGCCAAGAAGGCGCGCCTCGTCGGCGTCCGGGTGCTCGGGTGCAACGGCAAGGCGGACGAGGACAGCGTCGTCGCGGGCATCGACTGGGTCACCGCCAACGGCGTCCGGCCCGGCGTGGTCAACATGAGCCTCGGCAAGCCCGGCCAGGACGGTCCGATGGAGCAGGCGATCAGCCGCTCGATCAGGGCCGGCTTCACCTACGTGATCGCAGCCGGCAACGACGGTCGCGACGCGTGCACCTACACCCCGGCCCGGCTCGCCGAGGTGATCACGGTCGGCGCGACCGACCGCAACGACCACCGTTCGCTCTGGCCGCAGTGGGGCAAGGCGTCGAACTGGGGCCGCTGCGTCGACATCTGGGCACCAGGCTCGGACATCCGCTCCGCCTCGAACGCCGACGACGTGAGCACCAGGCTCGACAGCGGCACCTCGATGGCGGCGCCCAGCGTGACCGGTGCCGCGGCGCTCTACCTGAGCACGCACCCGGACGCGACGAACCTCCAGGTGCGCAACGCACTGGTGAACGACTCGACGTCGAACAACCTGCGCGGCCTGCTCCAGGGCTCGCCGAACAAGCTGCTGCGCGTCGGCCGGTAGAGGAACGCCGGCGTGCAGTCGTGGGAGTAGCGAGCGAGGGCCGCTACTCCCACTCCCACTTGATGCCGTAGACGACTCCCGCCTGGGCTTCGCGCACCACGAGATGGACGGAGGCGGTCGTGCCGATCCACAGCTCACCCGTGTCGACGTCCGGCCCGCCCGGCTCGGACCGGCTGAACCCGTGACACCGCACGGGCATCGCGTCGGGGTGGAACTCGACCTCCAGCACGTAGTCGCGCAACGTGCGGACGAAGCTGCGGTCCGCGTAAGAGCTGTCCGCGCCGGGATCGCTGGTGTAGCGCAGATCCACCAGCGCGGTGTCCCCCGCCCGCAGCACGCGGTCGAGGATGATCTCCGCGACGAGCAGCTTGTGCTCGTCGTCCCTGCGCACCCGGCCCACGCGGCACGACTTCTCGGCGAAGATCTCGCCGGGCGAGAGGTCGGTGTCGTCGGCGGCTTCGCGACGAGGATCCGGTCGACGCCGTCCTCGAACGCCTCGATCACCGAACTGGTCCGCATCTCGATCTCACGCCGGTCCGGGCCGATCACCGACACGTCCCGCACGCTGACGTACTTCGCGAGCGACGGCAGCAGCCTGTCCACACGGGCGATCGCGCGGCCGAGGTCGATCGCGGCCTCCTGCCAGATCCCCTCCAGCGCGGCGGCCCGCTCGACCCACCGCCCGCGCGGCCGCCTGTCGCCGAGGCTGCCCGTCAACGTTCCCGGCGCCAGCTTCAGAATCTCTTCGAGCGCGGCCACTGCGGCGAGCGATTCGGGGCGTTCCGGACGGCTGCGGCCACGCCGCCAGTAGCTCAGCGTCGACAGACTCACCTGCACGCCGCGCAGCTCCAGGTGGTGCTGGACCCGCTCCAGACTGAGGCCGCTCGCCTCGACGGCCCGCGTCAACGCCTCTGCGAATTCCGGCACGGCCGAATGCTACGGCCCGTGATCGAAACCGGCTCGGTCGCCACCGCAAGTGAACAGGAAGGCCGGTTCGCCACAGTTTTGACGGTATTGAGAACTGAAGTTTCGAACCTGTTATCCCTCGCACACGAAGCGTTAGTTTTGCCGTGTTCCCCAGTTCATTCCCTGCCGGGAGGAACCAATGGCACGACTACGGCGTCATGTCGCCTTCGCGGCGGCATTCGGCATCGCTTCCACGGCGATGTGGACGCCCACCGCGATGGCTGAAGAAGCGGTGCTCCCCGGTGCGGGTGCGCAGGCCGTCGAAGGCAGTTACATCGTGGTGCTCAAGGACGGCGCGCGCACCCCTGCAAACGCGCTCGCGTCCCGTTACGAGGGTTCGGTCAAGCACACCTACAGCACCGCGCTGAATGGTTTCTCCGTCACCGGGATGTCCGAGCGCCAGGCACGACGGCTCGCGGCCGATCCCGATGTCGAGTTCGTCGAGCGCAACACGGTCGCGACGATCCAGGAGACCCAGTCGAACCCGACGTGGGGCCTCGACCGGATCGACCAGGCGAACCTGCCGCTCAACCAGAAGTACACGTACCCGACGACCGCCTCCAACGTCACGACGTACGTGCTCGACACCGGCATCCGCAAGACGCACACCGAGTTCGAAGGCCGTGCGTCCGACGGGTACGACTTCATCGACAACGACCCCGTCGCGCAAGACTGCCAGGGTCACGGCACGCACGTCGCCGGAACGGTCGCGGGCAAGACGTACGGCGTGGCGAAGAAGGCCAAGATCGTCGCGGTCCGCGTGCTCGACTGCAACGGCAGCGGCGCGTGGGACGGCATCATCCGCGGCATCGACTGGGTCACGCAGAACGCCAAGAAGCCCGCTGTGGTCAACATGAGCCTCGGTGGCAGCGGCACGAACAGCTCGCTGGAGAACGCCGTCAAGCGGTCCATCGGCGCGGGCATCACGTACGTGCTGGCGGGCGGCAACAGCGGCCAGGACGCGTGCAACTTCACCCCGGCCCGCACGCCGGAGGCGATCACCGTCGGCGCGTCGGACCGCAACGACAAGCGCTCGATCTGGAGCGCCGGCTCGTCGAACTACGGCCAGTGCCTCGACATCTGGGCACCGGGCAGCGACATCATCTCGGCCTCGTACAGCAACGACACCGGCACCCGCTCGATGGGCGGCACGTCGATGGCCTCACCGCACGTCGCGGGTGCGGCGGCGCTGTACCTGAGCGCGAACCCGAACGCCACGCCCGCCCAGGTGCGCGACGCGCTCGTGAACGCGGCCACGCCGAACAAGGTGACCGACGCCAAGGCCGGTTCGCCGAACCTGCTGCTGAAGGTCTAGAAGACATGCCGGCGCCGCTATCCCTGCGGCGGCGACGGCCATCCTGGCGCCTCTGATGTTCACGCCGAATGCGGCTCGGCACGGGCATCGTCACCTGGGGGCGCTCGCGGTGGGGGTGGGATCTACTCCCACTCCCACCGCACTCCATAGATCCCGGGCTTCGCGTTCCGCACGTGGATGTGCGTGGACGCGGTGTTCCCGATCCACAGTTCGTTCAGGGTGGTTTCCGGTTCCTGCAACGAGGGCCGGGTGAACGTGTAGCAGCGCGTGGGCACGGCGTCCGGGTGGAAGTCGATCTGCAGGACGTAGTCGCCCACGGGCCGCAGGAACCGCCGGTCGCAGACCTCGCTGTCCGCGCCGGGACGCATCCGGACCACGTACTCGACGAGCGCCGTCTCCCCCGCTCTGAGCATCCGGTCGAACAGGATCTCCGCGACCAGGAACCCGGTGGTGGCCTCGCTGCGAACCCGCCCGAGCCGGCACGGCGGTCCCGCCTCGATCGAGGCGACCCCGACGTCGGTTGCGTCCGCGAGCTGGATGGCCAGGAACCTGTCGACACCGTCCTCCAGCGCCTCGATGACGCCCGAGCAGCGCATCTCGACCTCACGCCGGTCCGGCCCGACCACCTGCCGGTCCTTCACGCTGAGGTACCTCGACGCCGCCGGTTGCTCGCGGTCGATGCGCGCCATGACCTCACCGAGGTCGGTGGCCCGCGAGTCCCACATGTCCTCGAGCGACATCGCCTGCCCGACCCACCTGCCGCGCGGCCGCTTGTCGCCCAGCCGGTCGGTGAGGAAGCCCTCGCCGAGGTCGAGCAGGTCCTCCAGCGCGGCGACGACCTTCAGCGACTCCGGCCGTTCCGGCCGGCTGCGGCCGCGGCGCCAGTAGCTGAGCGTCGAGAGGCTCACCTGCATGCCGCGGGCCGCGAGGTGGTGCTGGATGCGTTCGAGGCTGAGACCGCTGCTGTCGACGGCTTTCGTCAGGGCCTCCGCGAAGTCCACCACGCCAGCACCGTACGGCGGCGGCACCCTCCGCCAGTAGGCCCACACGGAGGGTTATGAGAGGGATTCCTCAGATGACGCGTTCGCCCCGACGCCACACCGAATGAGTCAACGGGACGCCTGGCCGATACGCCAGATGCGTGATCGACGGCGCGTCCAGAACGTGGAGGTCAGCGCGCGCACCAGGCCTGATGACGCCGACGTCGTCTCTTCGCAGCGCTTGCGCTCCTCCAGCCGTTGCCGACCACACCGCTTCCTCGACCGTCATGCGCATCTGCAGGACCGCTGTCGTCACGCAGAACGCCATCGACGAGGTGTACGACGAGCCGGGGTTGCAGTTGCTCGCCAGCGCGACCGTGGCACCCGCGTCCAGCAGGGCGCGGGCCGGGGGCAGTGACTGACGGGTCGAGAGGTCGCAGGCCGGGAGCAGCGTGGCGACCGTGTCCGACGACGCCAGCGCGTCGATGTCCTGTTGCGACAGATAGGTGCAGTGGTCGACGGACGCGGCGCCGAGCTCGACGGCCAGTCGCACACCGGGGCCTTCGCCGAGCTGGTTGCCGTGCACGCGCAGGCCCAGGCCCTTGGCTTTCGCCGCTTCGAGCACCGCCTTGGACTGGTCGTAGTCGAACGCGCCCTTCTCGCAGAACACGTCCGCCCAGCGCACGAGGGGTGCGACGGCGTCGAGCATCTCGCCGCGGACCAGGTCGACGTACGTGTCGGCGTCCTCGCCGGGCGGGACGAGGTGGGCGCCGAGGAACGTGACCTCGTCGGCGTGCTCGGCGGCGATGCGGGCACTGCGCACCTCGTCCGGGACGTTCAGGCCGTAGCCGGTCTTCGTCTCGATGAACGTCGTGCCCTGCTTGAGGGCCTCGGCGACGTGCTTGCGGACGACCTCCGACAGTTCGGCGTCGGTGGCCTGCCTCGTCGCGTTGACCGTCACGGCGATGCCGCCCGCCGTGTAGGGCTTGCCGGCCATGCGCGCGCCGAACTCGGCGGTGCGGTCGCCCGCGAAGACCAGGTGGGTGTGGCTGTCGACCCAGCCGGGCAGCACAGCGCGGCCCTCGACGTCGACTTTCTCGTCGGCGGCCGGAGCGCTTCCGGACTGGCCCACCCACGCGACCTGCCCGCCGTCGATGATCAGCGCGTCACCGGTGGCCTCGGTGTTCGTGGTCAGCTCACCGATGCCGGTGATCAGCACGCTCATGCCCACAGCTCCTCGATCGCGTCCGCCAGCAGCCTGCCGACGTCTCCCAGAGTCTCGTGCACGCCATTGGACGCGACCACCCGGCCGCCGACCACCACGGTGTCCACATCGGACGCGGTGGCTGACATGAACACCTGCTGCGGCAACGAACCCGCGGTGCGCGGTGTCGAGCAGCTGATCGCCACGAGGTCGCAGGGGGCGCCCGGTTCGATTCGCCCCGCGTCCCAGCCGAGTGCGTCGTGGCGCGTGGCGGCCCGAAGCAGCTCGGCCGGAGAGAAACGGCCGCGCTGGCCCGTGCGCAGACGTTCGTTGTGTTCCAGAGCACGGGTTTCCAGCAGCGGGTCGATCACCGCGTGCTGGTCGCTGCCCAGCGACAGCGGGCTGCCGGCGTCGGCGAGCTCGCGGGCCGGGCCGATGCCGTCGGCCAGGTCGGCCTCGGTAGTCGGGCAGAAGCACGCGCCGGTGCCGGACCCGCCCAGCAGCGCGATGTCCTCGGGCGTCAGGTGCGTGGCGTGCACGGCGGTCGTGCGCGGCGAGAGAGCACCTGCTTCGGCGAGGATTCCGGACGGGGTGAGGCCGTACGCGGCGAGGCAGGCCTCGTTCTCTGCGGGCTGCTCGGAGAGGTGGACGTGCAGCGGAGCGTCCGGGAACGCTTGCGTCACAACGGGAAGTTCGTCACGCGGGACAGCTCGCACCGAATGGATGGCGGCACCGACCCGCATCACGTCATCGGACTTGAGTTCTCCGACACGGCTGGCCCACGCCTCGGCAGAGCCGTCGGAGAAGCGTTGCTGCACCTCGTTCAGCGGCTGGTCGATGCCGCCCGCGAGGTAACAGGTGTCCAGCAACGTCAAGCGGATGCCGGCGTCGGCCGCGGCCTCGCGCAGGCAGTGGCCGAACTCGTTCGACCTGTCGTGGAGGTAGTGGAACTCGCCGACGGTCGAGACGCCTGCCAGCGCCATCTCGCCGTAGACCGCGCGGGCGAGGCGGTAGTAGGACTGCGGGGTGAGTTTGGAGGCCAGCGCGTACATGCCTTCGCGCCACGTCCAGAACGTGCCGCCGCCGTCGTGCGTGCGGCCTCGGAGGGCGCGGTGGAAGGCGTGCGAGTGGGCGTTCGCGAAGCCCGGCACGACGACACCGTGCAGCCTTTTGACGCCGAGCGGGATCGTGTCCACTTCGGACACTGAGCTGATCACGCCGTTGTCGACCCGGACCAGCACGCGTTCGGCGAGTCCGCCGGGCAGCCACGCCCGCTCGCACCAGAAGTTCATGAGCCGAGGTGTTCGAGCGTCGCGGCCAGGGCCTTCACACCTTCGTCGACGTCGGCCTGCTCGGCGAACTCCTCCGGCGCGTGGCTGACGCCGGTGGGGTTGCGCACGAACAACATCGCGGTCGGCACGTGCGCGGCGAGGATGCCCGCGTCGTGGCCCGCACCCGTCGGGAGTGCCGGAACGCCGCCGAGCGCTCCCGCGATGTCGTCCCGCAGTTCGGTGTCGAAGTACACCGTGTCGCCGTACGACTCCTCGGTGATCCTCACTTCACACCCCTCTTCCTCGGCGGCTCGGTGTGCCGCCTCGGAGATCTCGGCGACCATCGCGCGGGTGCGCTCGTCGTCGGTGTCGCGTGCGTCCAGCCAGACGTCCACTGTGGACGCGATGACGTTGGTGCCGCCGGGGTTGGGGACGAGCCTCCCCACGGTGGCGCGCCCGCCGTCCCTGGCCGCTTTGCGCGCTGCCAGAACGAGTTGCGACGCCGGGAGCATCGGGTCCTTCCGGTCCTCGATCAGCGTGGCGCCGGCGTGGTTGCCTTCGCCGCTGAACGTGAAGCGCCACCGGCCGTGCGCCAGGATGCTGCTCGCGACGCCGACCGGGACCGTCAGGCCGCGGCCCTGCTCGACGTGCAGCTCGACGAACTGGCCGATGCGCCCGAGGGCTTTTCGGTCCTTGCCCACCAGGTCCGGGTCGTAGCCCGCGGCCCTCATGGCTTCGGCGAGCGTGATGCCGTCCGGGTCCTTGAGGTTGAGCGCCTTGCCGGCGTCGATGGCACCGGTGAGCAGCCTGCTGCCCAGGCACGCGACGCCGAACCTGCCGCCCTCCTCCTCGGCGAAAACGGTGATGGCGAACGGCCTGTGCGGCGTGAACCCCTTGGCCTGCAGGAGATCCACGGCCTGCAGGGAGCTGGTCACGCCGAGCGGCCCGTCGAACGCGCCGCCGCCGGGAACGGAGTCCAGGTGGCTGCCGGTGACGAGCGCGTTGTCGCCGCGCTCGCCCCACCAGGCCCAGAGGTTGC
This sequence comes from Lentzea sp. NPDC005914, assembly GCF_040629405.1. Lineage (NCBI taxonomy): Bacteria > Bacillati > Actinomycetota > Actinomycetes > Pseudonocardiales > Pseudonocardiaceae > Lentzea > Lentzea sp. NPDC005914. The sequence continues at coordinate 44,588 of NZ_JBEXVQ010000014.1, forward strand.
CGTTCTGGTCGGTCTCGACGTTCAGGCCGCGTTTGACGGCCTGCTCGACGAACCAGTGCCGGAGCTCGAGCTCGGGCTTGTCGTAGCCGTGGCGGGAGTAGCCGCCGCGCTTGAGGTCCCGCCCGACGTCCACGATCTGGTCGAGCATCAGCCCTCCATCGGGATGCGCACGCCCTTGTCCGCGGCCACGGACTTGGCCTCGTCGTACCCGGCGTCCACGTGCCGGATGACGCCCATGCCCGGGTCGTTGGTCAGCACGCGCTCGATCTTCTGCGCGGCGAGCTCGGTGCCGTCCGCGACCGTCACCTGACCGGCGTGGATCGAGCGCCCGATGCCCACGCCACCACCGTGGTGGATCGACACCCAGGTCGCACCCGAGGCCGTGTTGACCAGGGCGTTGAGCAGCGGCCAGTCGGCGATCGCGTCGGAACCGTCGGCCATCGCCTCGGTCTCGCGGTACGGGGAGGCCACCGAGCCGCAGTCGAGGTGGTCGCGGCCGATCACAATCGGCGCGGACAGCTCGCCGGACGCCACCATCTCGTTGAACTTGAGGCCCGCGAGGTGCCGCTCGCCGTAGCCCAGCCAGCAGATGCGGGCGGGCAGGCCCTGGAACTCGACGCGCTCACCGGCCATCTTGATCCACCGGTGCAGCTGCTCGTTCTCCGGGAAGAGCTCCAGGATGGCGGCGTCGGTCTTGGCGATGTCGGCCGGGTCGCCGGACAGCGCGGCCCAGCGGAACGGGCCCTTGCCCTCGCAGAACAGCGGCCGGATGTACGCGGGCACGAAGCCGGGGAACGCGAACGCGCGGTCGTAGCCGCCGAGCTGGGCCTCGCCGCGGATCGAGTTGCCGTAGTCGAACACCTCGGCGCCGCGGTCCATGAAGCCGACCATCGCCTCGACGTGGTCGGCCATCGACTTCCGCGCCCGGTCGGTGAACTCCTCCGGCTTCGCGGCGGCATACGTTGCCCAGTCCTCCAGCGCGACACCGACCGGCAGGTACGCCAGCGGGTCGTGCGCGGAGGTCTGGTCGGTCACGATGTCGACGGCGACCTCGCGACGCAGCAGCTCGGGCAGGATCTCCGCCGCGTTGCCCACCACACCAACGGAAACGGCCTCGCCGGCGGCCTTCGCGGCCAGCACCCGCTCGATCGCCGAGTCCAGGTCGTCAGCCACCTCGTCGAGGTAGCGGGTCTCCAGGCGACGCTGCGCGCGGTGCGGGTCGACCTCGATGCAGAGCGCGACGCCCTCGTTCATCGTCACGGCCAGAGGCTGCGCACCGCCCATGCCACCGAGACCGGCCGTCACGGTCAGAGTGCCGCGCAACGTGCCACCAAAACGCTTGGTGGCGACGGCGGCGAACGTCTCGAAGGTGCCCTGCAGGATGCCCTGGGTGCCGATGTAGATCCACGAACCGGCGGTCATCTGCCCGTACATCGTGAGGCCCTCGGCCTCGAGACGGCGGAACTCGGGCCAGTTCGCCCAGTCCGGCACCAGGTTCGAGTTCGCGATGAGCACGCGCGGCGCCCACTCGTTCGTGCGCATGACGCCCACCGGACGTCCGGACTGCACGAGCAGCGTCTCGTCGGCCTCGAGGTTCTTGAGCTCGCGGGAGATCGCGTCGAACGACGGCCAGTCGCGGGCGGCCTTGCCGGTGCCGCCGTAGACGACCAGGTCCTCGGGGCGCTCGGCGACGTCGGGGTCGAGGTTGTTGTGGAACATCCGCAGGGCGGCCTCGGTGGACCAGTTCTTCGCGGTCAGCGAGGTGCCGCGGTCAGCGCGTACGACCATTACAGAGCTCCACTTCGAATCAGGGCCTCGGCGGCGGCGATCTCGGGTGCGAGGTGGCGGTCGGGACCGGGTCCCTGGACCGTCTCGCGCAGCTTCGCCACGGCGGCGGCCGTCGCGGGGGCGGGCTTGAGGGGCGCGCGCAGATCCAGTGCGCGCGCGGCGGTCAAAAGCTCAATCGCCAGGACGGTGGTGAGACCGTCCACGGCCTTGCGCAGCTTGCGTGCGGCGGACCAGCCCATCGACACGTGGTCCTCCTGCATGGCGGAGGACGGGATCGAGTCGACGGACGCCGGCACCGCGAGCCGCTTGAGCTCGGACACGATGGCCGCCTGGGTGTACTGGGCGATCATGTGGCCGGAGTCGACGCCGGGGTCGTCAGCGAGGAACGGCGGCAGGCCGTGCGAGCGCGAGACGTCGAGCATGCGGTCGGTGCGGCGCTCGGCGATGGAGGCCACGTCCGCGAGCGGGATGGCCAGGAAGTCCAGCGCGTAGGCGACCGGGGCACCGTGGAAGTTGCCGTTCGACTCGACCCGGCCGTCCGCCAGCACCACGGGGTTGTCGATCACCGACGACAGCTCGCGGTCGGCCACCGTCGCCGCGTACGCCACGGTGTCGCGAGCGGCGCCGTGCACCTGCGGGGAGCAGCGCAGCGAGTACGCGTCCTGCACGCGGGTGCAGTCCGGGCCGCGGTGCGAGGCGACGATCTCGGAGTCGCGCAGGAACGCGAGCATCCGCGCAGCTGAGAGGTTCTGGCCGGGGTGCGGGCGCAGGGCGTGCAGTTCGGGCTCGAAGACGCGGTCGGTGCCGAGCAGCGCCTCGACGCTCATCGCGGCCGTGAGGTCGGCGATGTCGAGCAGCCTGGTGAAGTCCGCGATCGCCAGCGACAGCATGCCGAGCATGCCGTCGGTGCCGTTGATCAGCGCGAGGCCTTCCTTCTCGGCCAGCTGCACGGGTTCGATGCCGGCTTCGGCCAGCGCCTCGGCCGCGGGGACGAGCTCGTCGCACGAGTTGCGGACCATGCCCTCGCCCATCAACGCCAGCGCGTTCGCCGAGAGCGGCGCCAGGTCGCCGGAGCAGCCCAGCGAGCCGAACTCGTGCACCACCGGGGTGATGCCGGCGTTCAGCATGCCCGCCATCGCGTCCACAGTGGACAGACGGACGCCGGTGTGGCCGGTCGCGAGGGTGCGCAGCCGCAGCAGCATCAGCGCCCGCACGACCTCCCGCTCGACCTCGGGACCGGAACCGGCGGCGTGCGAGCGGATCAGCGACCGCTGCAGCTGGGCACGGCGGTCCGGCGGGATGTGCCGGACGGCCAGCGCGCCGAACCCGGTCGAGACGCCGTAGGTGGGGCGTTCGGCCGTGGCGAGCTGTTCGATGTGGCCGCGGGCGGTGGTGACCGCCTCACGGGCCGCCTCGGTGATCTCCACCGGGGCGCCGTCACGGGCGACGGCATGAACGTCCTCGAGGGTCAGAGGCTTCGGACCCAGCTCCACCGGTTGTCGCATGCAGACATCACAGCGCTCCGGGGCCGAGTCAGCGACCCCGGAGCGCGGATGCGTGTCTGGGACTCCAGACAGGCCCGCCTAGAGGCCCTGGCCGATCCAGGACGTGTCCGGTGATGGTGCGATCGAGACGGCGTTCGCGCGCTCGACCAGCTTGGCCTCGTTCGCGTCGTGGTCGAGCACGGAGATCCACACCGGGCCGTCCTGCACGACGAGCCTGCCTCCGCTGAAGACACGGCCCTGCTTGCCGCGCACGGTGACCGGAGTGCCGACTCCCGCGCCGGCCGGCTCACCGGTGGTCACCTCGACCGCGACCGATCCCACGTGCAGCAGCGCGCCCCAGTCCGAAGAGCTGGTGCCCCACATCTCCTGGGCGTCACGGCCGTCGAGGTTGAACACCCTCTTGTGCACGACCTTCGAGTCGGCTCGCACCGACTCGGCGACCTGCAGCGCGATCTGCCGCACGTCGGCGAACCCGCGCACGCTGATCTTCAGCAGGTCCTGGGCCTGCCACACGACCTCAGCGGTCTGACCGGGCGACTGGCCCTGTCTCAGCGCGATCTTCGCCTTCAACCCGCGAACCGAGGTGTCCTGCCAATCCCCGCCCGCCGGCTGGTCGCCGCCCACGATCAGTGCGATCTGGGGGCCGCCGTCGGTGAACGGGTAGCCCTTGGCGCCCGAGGGCACCCAGACCCGGTGGATCTCCCGATCCGCCATGCGGAAGTTCTCGACGTAGCCCTCCGGCAGCCAGTGCGGCGCGTACTTGAGCGCGACGCCCTGTCCGTTGGTCGGCAGGAGCGCGGCGGCCGCGTCGTTCGGGCTCGGTGGCGCGTACCTGTCGCTGGCGATGACGCCCGCGAAGATCAGCACGGCGACGGCGGCGACTCCGGCGGCGGCGATCATGAAGACGTTGCGGTGCCTCTTGCGCTTGCGCCGCAGGGCGTTGAGCGTCGGCCCCGGATGCGGAGTGCGTTCGGCGAGCTTGCCGAGCGCCTCCTTGACGAGCTGTTCGGTGTCGTTCACGACAGGCCCTCCCCGAGCCGCAACCCGACACCAGCGGGTTCCGGCGTGTGTTCCAGGCGGAGTGTGGCCAGCGCACGCGAGATGTGGCTGCGCACGGTTCCCTCGGCACAACCGAGCATCTGTGCGATCTCCGAGTCCTCGTAGTTCTCGTAGTAGCGGAGCACGACCGCGGCCCGCTGTTTGCGGGGGAGCTTGGCGATCCGCTGCAACATTGCTTCCCGCTCGTCGTAGTGGTGCGTCGTGTCTCCGACGGGCGGTGTGACGGACTCCAGCGTCGTCATGCAGAGGGCGACGTCCTTGGCGGCCCTGCGCCGGCGCCACGAGAGGTACTCGTTGGTCACCATGCGCTTGACGTAGGCGTTGGGGAGGTCGACTGAACCGATGCGATCCCACTTCTGCTGCGCACGCAGCAGCACTTCCTGGACCACGTCCTGGGCCAGGTGCGGGTCACACGTGAGCACGGTGGCGTAGCGCAGCAACGGGGTCACCTGTTCTGCCACGAAGTCATCGAAACTCGGTGTCAATCCCGACCCCCTTAAAAACCGTCACGCCACTCCAACGCACGTGCGGGCTGTTCTGTTGAGTGTGCACTGATGGCGGAACGGCGTGGGCTGGATCACGTGGGAAAATCACTGTTGTGGGCAGCAGCAGTGACGTTCCCGCACTGCGGCGTGGACTCGCGGTGCTGCGATTGCTGGCGGGCAGACCTGGACCGGTCTCCGCGGCGTCGGTGGCGCGCGAGCTGAATCTGCCCAGGTCAACGACCTATCACCTGCTGTCGGAGCTGACCGAGGCCGGCTTCGCGACGCACTTTCCCGAGGAGAAGCGGTACGGCCTGGGCGTCGCCTCGTTCGAACTCGGCTCCGCCTACCTTCGCCACGACCCGCTGGAACGTCTGGCCCGCCCGCTGCTGCGCAAGCTCGCCGACCGGATGGAGAAGGTCGCCCATCTGGGTGTTCTGCACGGTGCCGAGGCTCTGTACCTGGTGCGCGAGCAGCCGCGGCAGCCGCAGACGATCGTGTCCGACGTCGGTGTCCGGCTGCCCGCACATCTGACGGCCTCCGGGCGCGCGATGCTGGCGCACGTACCTCCTGCGCAGGTCAGGGCGTTGTTCCCGTCCGTCGCCTCCTTCGTCGACAGGACCGGGCGCGGGCCGCACAACCTGCCCGCGTTGCGCCGGTTGCTGACCAACGAGCGTCGTCTGGGCTGGGCGGTCGAGGACGGGTTCGTGACGGTGGGGTTCGCGTCCGTGGCGGCGCCGGTGTTCGACCACGGCGAGCGGCCGATCGCGGCCATCACGCTGACGTTCCGGCACGTGTGCGACACGCCCTGCGGCCAGACGTGGCCTGAGCTGGCCAAAGAGGTGCGCAAGGCAGCTGAGGAACTGACCGCGCGCATTGGTGGTCACGCGGCTCCAGCTTAGTAGCCATGTACATAGTAGCCATGTACCGTATCTGCCATGAGCAGTGCGGAGTTCTCCGCTGGACACCTCGTGTGGCGTCTGGCGATGAAGTGGCGGACGGCCGTGGACCGCGCGTTGGACCCTCTCGGCCTGACGCACGCGCAGTACGTCGTGCTCTCGTCGTTGGTGGCGCTGGACCGGCCGTCGCAGCGCGAACTGGCTTATCACACAGGCCTTGAAGCGTTGTACGTCTCGAAGCTGGCGCGCTCTTTGGAAGCGTCGGGGTTCATCTCGCGCACACGGGATGCCGTCGACACACGGACCGTGCGGCTGTCGCTGACTCCGCACGGGCGCACGACCGTGGAGCCCGCGATCGCGCTGGTCAGCTCGCTGCTGGACCGGCTGCTGGAGCCGTTGGGCGACCGTGCCGACACCTTCTCGCGCGAGCTCGTCGCCCTGCTCGCCGTTCCGCTCTCCTGAGGAGTTCTGTCATGCCTGTTGTCCCCGTTCTCGACTCGACCATGCACTACGAGCAGTCCGGCTCCGCGCCGTTCGTGTTCCTGCACGGCAACCCCGGCTCATCTTTTGCATGGCGCCACGTGCTGCCCGAGTTGGGTGGCCTGGCGCCCGACCTGATCGGCATGGGCCGCTCGGGCAAGCCGGACATCGCCTACTCGTTCGCCGACCACGCCCGCTACCTCGACGCGTGGTTCGACTCCCTCGATCTGGACCGCGTGGTCTTGGTGGGCCACGACTGGGGTGGCGCGCTGGCGTTCGACTGGGCGGCCCGGCACCCCTCACGTGTTGCCGGGATCGCCTTCTTCGAGACGATCGTGAAGCCGATGACCGGCTCCGAGCTCCCGTTGCCCGCGCAGGAACGGGTCCGGAGGTTCCGCACCACCGAGGTGCTGGAGGACAACGGGTTCGTGCGCCAGGCATACACCGGCGGTGTGCTCACGCCCGTCTCGGACTCCGACATGGCCGCGCACCTGGCGCCGTTCCCCGACGCGTCGAGCCGGCGTCCGGTGCTCGCGTGGGCGCGGCAGATGCCGTTCGACGGCGAGCCCGCCGAACTGATCCCGCGCGTCGAGGCCTACGACGCCTGGCTGGCCGAGTCGCAGGTGCCCAAGCTGCTGCTCACCTTCGAAGGCTCGCCGACGTTGCTGATCGGGCCGCAGTTGCGCGCCTGGTGCGAGCAGAACATCGCCGCGCTGGACGTGGTTTCCGTTGGCGAGGCCGGACATCACGCGCAGGAGGACAGGCCGAAGGAGATCGCCGCCGAGGTCGCCGCGTGGACGGAGCGCCACCGCCTGGTTGCATAGCGCGCATGGGGGTAATCGATATCGAGGAACTCGACTTCGCCAACGCCGCCGAGGCCGACCAGCGCGAGCTCTTCGACCTTCAGGTGGACTGGTGGACGAAAGCGATGCCACCACGCCGGCTGCCGGATTTCAGCGGGTGGGTGCGCCGCAATCAGACGCCCGAAGGCAACTGGGGCCGCGCACGGTTCCTGGTCGCACGGGAGAACGGGCACGTCGTCGGATACGCGTACGGATACCTGCCGACGACGGACAACACCCACCTGGTCGCGGGCAGCACCATCGTGGGCGAGCAGTGGCGGCGCCGGGGCATCGGCACCGCGCTGCTCCGGCACGCCCTGCGCCTGGCGAACCGCGACACCGCAGGAGTCTCGTGGATTCCTGGTGACAGCGAGGGCGCGCGGTGGGCCACCCGCCGTGGTTTCACGGTCGTCAGCTCACTCACCCTGCAGGACCTCGTGCTCACCGATCCGCTGCCGGAGGTGGGCGAGGTCCCGCCAGGACACCGGTTGGTGCAGTGGACCGGGCGAGCGCCGGACGACCTGCTCGACGCCTACGTCGACGCGCTCAACACGACGGGCGACCAGCCCATGGGCGACAGCCCGTACGAGCTGGCGACGTTCACGCGGGAACGGGTGCGTCAGGCGGAGGACGAACTGCTCGCCGCCGGTGGCGAGGTGTGGGTCGTCCTCGCGCTGCACGGCACCGAGGCCGCCGCGGTGACGGTGTTGCACCGAAGGCTCTCGCGGCCTTCTGTCGGCCATCAACAGCACACCGGTGTGCTTCGCGCACATCGCGGCAAGGGACTCGGACGGCTCGTCAAGGCGCACCTGCTGCACCAGCTCACCGGCTTCGAGATCATCGAGACCGAGACGAACACCACCAACGAGCAGATGCTCAGGATCAATCACTCGCTCGGTTTCACCGACCGGCTCATCACCGTCGACCTGAGCGCCCGCGTGGCCGATCTGATGCTGTGAAACGAGAAACGGGGCGAACACCTGCCGGTGTCCGCCCCGTTGTCCTTCGTCAGATCAGATTCCCGCGGAGGCCAGCCACTCCTTGGCGACCTTCTCCGGCTCCGGCTTGTCCGGCGACGACAGCTTCTGGTTCAGGTCCAGCAGCGTCTTCGTGTCGATCTTCTTCGAGATGGCGTTGAGGGTGTCGCGGACCTGCTGCGACGCCTTCTTCTCGTTGACGAGCGGCAGGACGTTCTGCGCGGCGAAGACGTTCTTCGGGTCCTCGAGCACCACGAACTCGTTGGCCTTGATGGCGGCGTCGGTCGTGAACAGGTCGGCCGCCTGCACCGTGTTGTCCTTCAGGCCGGCCACGGTCAGCGGTCCGCCGACGTCGAGGGCCTTGAACTCCTTGAACTCGCAGGCGTACTTGGCCTTCAGGCCGGGCAGGCCGTCGGGGCGGTTCTGGAACTCCGCCGGGCCGCCGAAGACCAGTTCCTTGCAGTACGGCACGAGGTCGTCGATCGACTTGAGGCTGTACTGCGCGGCGATCTGCTTGGTGACGACGACCGCGTCCTTGTCCTCGGCCGAGGACTTGTCCAGCACGGTCAGGCCCTGCGGCAGCGACTTCTTCAGCGCCGTGTAGACCTCGTCGGCGCTGACCTCCTGGGCTTCCTTGTTGACGTGCTTGAGAAGCACGCCGCTGTACTCCGGGATCAGGTCGATCGAGCCGTCCTGCACGCCCTTGAAGTACAGCTCGCGGTTGCCGATGTTCAGCTTCTTGGAGACCTTGACGCCCTTGGCCGCCAACGCTTGCGCGTAGATCTCGGCCAGCACGGTCGACTCCGGGAAGTTGGCGGAGCCCACGACGATCGTGTCCGTCGGGGCCGGGTTGTTGCCGCCGCCCTGCAACGGGTCACCGCCGCACGCCGACAAGAGCATCACGGCAGCGACAGCCGTGGCGATGCGCTTCATTTCGTTCCTCCGGTTCCCACTGGACGCAGCCCTGGCGAGACCGTCAGCCTTTGCAGGCCGGCGAACCCCAGGTCGACGAGAACGGCGAGCAGTGCCACGAGCACCGCGCCGGCGAGCATCTGACCGAACTCCTGCAGGGCGAGGCCGTCGAAGACGAACCTGCCGAGACCACCGGCGCCGGTGTAGGCGGCGATGGTGGCGGTCGCGACGACCTGCAGTGCGGCGCCGCGAAAACCGCCGAAGATCAACGGAAGCGCGTTCGGGATCTCCACCTGGAGCAACACACCCGACTCGCGCATGCCGACGCCTCGTGCCGCGTCGACGGTCACCGGGTCGACCGCGCGGATGCCCGCGTAGGTGCCCGCCATGATCGGCGGGATCGCCAGCAGCACCAGCGCGACGTACACCGGGAAGTCACCGAGACCCGCCCACAGCACGACGAGGATCAGCACCGCGGTCGTCGGCAGAGCGCGCAGCACGTTGGAGAGCCCGACGATCACGAACCCGCCCTTGCCGGTGTGGCCGACGAACGCGCCGAGCGGGACCGCGATCACCGCGGCGATCACCAGCGTCAGCAACGTGTAGCCGAGATGTTCCAGCAGCCGCACCGGGATCCCGGTCGTGCCGGACCAGTGCGCGGGGTCGAAGAGCCAGCCACCCATTCAGCTCACCTCCCCGCCCTTGCCCACGGCGTGAGCACTCGCCCGATCAGCAACAGCAATCCGTCCGCCAGCGCCGCGAGCACGACCGTCCCGATGAGACCCGCGAAGACCTTGGCGCTGTTGTCGGTCTGGTAGCCCTCGGTGAAGAGCTGGCCGTAACCGCCGAGGCCGACGAGCGCGCCGACGCTCACCATGCTGATGTTCGACACCGTCGCAACGCGCAAGCCCGCGATCGTGACCGGCAGGGCGAGCGGGAAGTCGACGGTGAGGAACCTGCGCAACGGCCGGAACCCCATCGCGTTCGCCGCGGCGGTGACGTGGCCCGGCACCGCCGACAGCGCGTCGGCGACCGAGCGGACCATCAGCGCGACCGTGTAGATGGTCAGCGGCACGATGACGTTGATCTCGTCGAGGATCTTCACGCCGAGCAGCACCGGGGTGATCACGATCAGCGCGATGGACGGGATCGTGAACAGGATGTTGGCCAGCGGGAAGAGGATCGCGCGCGCCGTGGACGACCGGCTCGCCACCCACCCCAGGGGGATGGACAGCACGAACCCGATCAGCACCGGCACGACGGAGAGCCGGAGGTGCACCTCGGTGACTTCCCAGAACCTTTCCCAGTTCTCGAAAATCCAGGTCACTTCGGGACCTCACCCGCCGCGCGGGCCTTCGCGAGCGCCTTGATCACGTCGTCCGCCTTGACCACGCCGGTGACCGCGCCCTTGTCGTCGACCACCACGCCGAGCGCGGACGGCGAGCTGAGGGCCGCGTCGAGCGCGCCGCGCAACGTGCCGCCGTCGTAGAGGGAGCCGCCGGAGATCAGGTGGTGGTCACCGACCTCGACCTCACCGTCCACACCGGACAGCCAGCCCTTGGGCCGGTTCGCGTCGTCGACGACGAGCGTCCAGTCCGTGACGGTGATCCGCTCACCGAGCCTGGCCGTGCTGATGGGGTGCACGGGCACGTCGGCGTGCAGGAACGTGAGGGTGCGGTAGCCGCGGTCCCTGCCGACGAAGGACGCCACGAAGTCGTTGGCGGGCGCGGCCAGCAGCTCGGTCGGCTTCGCGTACTGCGCGAGGTGCCCGCCCGTCTGGAACACCGCGACGCGCTCGCCGAGCTTCAACGCTTCGTCGATGTCGTGCGTGACGAACACGATCGTCTTGTCGAGTTCCGCTTGCAGGCGAAGAAGTTCGTTCTGCAGGTCTTCCCTGACGACGGGGTCGACCGCGCTGAACGGTTCGTCCATCAACAACACGGGCGGGTCGGCCGCCAGCGCACGGGCGACGCCCACGCGTTGCTGCTGACCGCCACTGAGCTGAGCCGGGTAGCGCTTGCCAAACGCCGGGTCGAGCCCGACGATCTCCAGCAACTCCGCGGCACGGGTGCGCGCCTTGCGTCTGTCCCAACCGGACAGCAGCGGCACGGTCGCGACGTTGTCCAGCACGGTGCGGTGCGGGAACAGCCCCGCCTGCTGGATCACGTAGCCGATGCCGCGGCGCAGCGTCGGCGGGTCGACGGACAGGACGTCCTTGCCGTCCACCAGGATCGTGCCCGACGTCGGGTCGATCATGCGGTTGACCATGCGCAGCGACGTCGTCTTGCCGCAGCCGGAAGGACCGACGAACACCGTGATGGTGCCCGCCTCGACCGCGAGGTCGAGCTCGTCGACAGCGATGGTCCCGTCCTCGAACCGCTTGGTGACGGCCCGGAACTCGATCACCCTTCGGATCCCTCCGGTCGTGACGGTCACCCGATTTGGACCGCCCTGGATGCAGATCCCTAGGACCTTAACTCGTTCGGCGTACCCCGGCACAGCGTTCCACCATGTGACAGGCCGTATGGTTTCGGGCTTGTGACGATCGACCAGGTTCGCCAGTTGGTAGCGGAGCGCGGCGTGCACGCCCGCAAGCTCCGCGAAGTGTTGTCCCTGCTCAGCGAGGACTGGCACCCGCTGGCCGAGCTCGTGCGCCTGCCCGCCGTGCCCCGCCGCACCGTCCAGGACCTGCTCAAGGCCCTCGGTGACGACGCCGAATCTTCAGACGATCGTTATCGCATCGCGCCCGGTGCCGTAGCCGCGTATCGGGACAGTTTCGGCATCTCAGGCGTCCGCGACCACAACGACGTGCTGCGCCAGATCCTCGTCGACATCGCCGATGTGCCGCCGCCTTTGTCCTCGTTGGACCACGTGCAGGCCACCGCCGAGACGGCCCTGAACCGCGCGGTGTGGCTGGACTCCGTCTACGACCTGGCGGGCAAGCGTTTGCTGTGCCTGGGCGACCACGACCTGACCTCGCTGGCCGTGGCCGCGGTCAACCCCCACGTGTCGATCACGGTCGTGGATCTGGACGAGCGGCTGCTGGAGTTCATCGACTCCCGCGCCTCCGCACGCGGTCTGGACATCCGGACGTTGCACTGCGACATGCGTTTCGGGCTGCCCGCCTCGGTTCTCGAGTCCGTCGACCTCGTGTTCAGCGACCCGCCCTACTCGCCGGAGGGCATGGGCCTGTTCGCCGGCCGTGCCGTCGAGGCGCTGGCCGACGTGGCCGACGGCCGGGTGCTGCTGGCCTACGGGTTCTCCGACCGCACGCCCGCGCTGGGCCTGAAGGTGCAGCAGGAGTTGCAGAAGCTCGGGTTGGTGTTCGAGGCGATCCTGCCCGCGTTCCACCGGTTCGACGGCGCCCAGGCCATCGGATCGGCCGCCGATCTGTACGTGTGCAGGCCGACCGGGCGACGTGCGGTGACGGGTGGCACGCGGATCTACACGCACGGCGCGCAGTCCGTGGAGTCCTCGGGCCCGTCGAAGGAAGCTCTCACGGCTTTGTCGGAACTGGCGCCGCGCCCCGAGTCCTCGCCGCCGCCCAAGCCCCGCGCCGCCGGCTGGGCCGAGCCCGTCGGCAAGGGCGCGGCGTCGCTGGCCGTCGACCTGTCGGCGGATCCGGGGCCGTGGTTGCTGCGGACCCTGCTGGCTTCGTCGCCGGCGCGGCTGGCGTGCCTGGTGCCGAACAACCATCCCGCGGTCTCGTCGGCGGCGGGGCAGACGGAGCTGCAGGAGCTGGTGCGGACCCGGTTCACGCTGAAATTCCTGCGCAACAACCCGGACAGCAAGACCACGATCGTCGTCGCCGACCAGGTGCTCACCGGCACGCTGTCGGTCGCGGACCGGGTGGTGCGCGAGATCCTGATGAAGGCGCACGGGAAGCTGCGCAACGTGTGGCGGGAGGCGTTGATCAGCGGGTCTTCCGGGTTGCTGACGAAGAACCAGGCTCGGGAGATCGTCGACAACGCGCCGATCGCCGAGGACGACTTGGAGCTGCGGCTGATCGACCTGCCTAAGCACCGGATCGCGGCGGTGTTGAGGGCGGTGGCGGACAGCGCGAAGTACCTGGAGCCGCCTGCTTAGTCCGCCGTCTCCACGGACTCGCGGCCGATCATGAGGCCGGACAGGTCCACGATCTTCTCGTCGAGGTCAGGACGCACCGAGAACGCCGCGTTCTCGAACGAGCTGCCGCGACCGAACTTCACGTCGGAGAACTCCGTGCTGCCAGCGAATCCGGCCGCTACGAAGTCAACACCGTCGCGGAAGATCGCGCCGATGAAGGTGCAGTAGCTCGCGAACTCAGCTCGCTCGAAGACCCCCTCACCGTCGAACAAGGTGCCTGCGAACACGGCCCGGCCGTCGAAACTCGCATCAACGAAGTATGCGAAGGCCCGAAATTGGGCGGAGGAGAACTCGGTATGGTGCTCGAACCGGGCATCGCCGAACTCCGCAGCATGTTCGAACACAGCGTGCTCGAAGCCGACCACTCCACCGAATGTTGCGCTGCTGAACTCGGCAACGTCCCTGAACACAGCCCGGGCGAAAGTCGCGTCACCGACAAACACGGCTTTGCCGAAGTTGGCCAAGCTCACTCTGCATCCGCTCATGTTGAAGTCGGCCAGCGTGGCGCCGGTGAGGTCGAACTCGAACAGTTCGGGCCAGTACTTCGGGTTCTCCTGTTCGGGTCTTTCAGGATCCGTGAACGGGCGAGAGCGCGTCGCGAGGAGTCGTTGGGCTGTCATCCGCACCTCGCGTTCTTCGGCCTTCTGCCCCTGCGTCGAGTCCGCGGCCGGATACGGCATCCGCAGGTAGGCGCAGAGCAGGTCGATCACGACCTGGCGGTGTTGCGGGTTGTCGTTCGCGAGTCGGTCGAGCGCGTACATGCCGGCCAGACGGACAGGAGCCTTGTCCGAACCCAGCTGGTCCGCAGCCTTCGTGTAGAGCTCAGTGACTCGCCGCTCAGCCGCGTCCAGGTCGCGCCCGTGCAGTTCTTCGCGGCGAACCTCCAGCTCAAGCTCCTGCGTCCGTTGCCGCCGAGCAGCCAAGTACAACGCGAACAGCCCGCCACCACCCACCGCAATGGCCGAGGCGACCTTCACCGCCTCCAGGTGCGCAGTCGCCCGCTTATCCACGTCGGCAAACCGCAGCGAGTCGATCCACACCCACAACACGACAAGAGCCGCCGCCGACACCAGAAGAATCGCCGCCGCGACAACCGGAACAGTCCAGCGCGGCAGCGGCGAACGACTATCCGGCACGCGGGATGTGCAGCGGACCAAGAGCCAGGATGGCCCGGAACTCCTTCGGCGGCACCGGACGCGAGAACAACCAGCCCTGGTACGCGTCCACGCCGACACCGCGCAGCACGTGGAACTGCGTGGCCGTCTCGACACCCTCGGCCACGCACTTGCGTCCCATCGCGCGGGCCATGTCCACGACGGCGCGGGCTACGGCGAAGTCCGAGGAGTCGTTGCCCACGCCGGAAACGAAGCGGCGGTCCACCTTGATGATCTGGGCCGGCAGGTCCTTCAGGCGGGCCAGCGACGAGTAGCCGGTGCCGAAGTCGTCGACGGCGAACTGCACGCCGCGCTTCACCAGTTCGTCCATCGACTGGCGGACGCGGGACGGCAGGTCTACGAACGCGGTCTCGACCAGTTCCAGCACCACGCGTTCCCACGGGACGCCGGACTCCATGATCGCGGTCGACACGATGTCGACGAACTCCGGATCGCCCGGCACCAGGCCCGCCAGGTTGATGGCCACCGACACCGGGCGGCCGTCGGGCGCGGGCCAGGTCGCGGCCTCCTTCAGCGCCGTCCGCAGCACCCAGCGGTCGAGTTCTCGCATCAGGTCGCCCTGCTCGGCGACCGGCAGGAACACGTCCGGCGGCAGCAGGCCGCGGTCCGGATGCGGCCAGCGCACCAGGGCCTCGGCGGTCAGCACGGCACCGTCCACACCGACGACCGGCTGGAAGTGCAACGCCAGACCGTCGTGCTGCAAGGCGTCGCGCAGCTGGCCTTCTAGGTGCACCTGGCGGTCCGCGGAAGCGATCAGCGCCGCCGAAGCCAGCGAGACCCGCCCGGCACCGTTGCGCTTCGCCTCGAACATGGCCGCGTCAGCGAACCTCAGCAAATCAGCGCCATTGGCTCGCGAGCCGTTGGGAACAGCCGCACCGATCGAGGCCGAGACCCGGACCAGCTGCCCGTGCACCGGAACCGCTGTCCTCAACAGGGAAGCGACCCGAGTGGCGAGAGCGTCCACGCCACCCACCGAGTCGATGTCCTCGCAGATGATCACGTACTCGTCGCCGGACAAACGCGCCGCGGTGCACCCATCAGGCAACCCGCCTTCAAGCCGGCGCGCCAGGGCCACCAGCAGCTCGTCGCCCGCGTCGTGGCCGAGAGAGTCGTTGACGCGCTTGAAGTTGTCGATGTCGCAGAAGAACACGGCGACCTTGGACCGGCCGGGGCCGTCCAGCAGCTTGCCGAGCATCTCCTTGACCAGAGCGCGGTTCGGCAGCCCGGTCAGCTCGTCGTGCGTCGCCTGGTGGCGCAGGGCTTCCGCGGTGCGGCGGCGTTCGGTGATGTCCAGGAACACGATCAGCCAGAACCTGCGGCCGTCGTCCTGCACGGACAACGCGATGTGCAGCTCGCAGTAGACCTTCTCGCCGTCGGGACGCACGAGGATGCGCTGCGGGATCTTCTGCGTGCGCTCGGCGGCCCACTGCAGTCCCGGCGAGGTGTCCTCGGGGTGGGTGAGCTGCTCCGCGGTCATGCCGCGCAGCTGCTCCAGCTCCATGCCCAGCAAGTCACAAAGTGCGTCGTTGGCGTCGACCAGGCGCTCGCCCTCGTCGAACAGGCCGATGCCGACCGGCGTGACCGACACCAGGTCCGTGAAGCGCTGCGAGGAACGCTTCATGCGAGCCTCGGCGGCACGCTGCTCCGTCACGTCCTGAGCGGTGCCGACGGCCAGCTGCTTGCCCTGCGGATCACGAACGATCATGCCGTGGCAGCGGAAGATCCGGGTGGAACCGTCGCGGCGCACCACGCGGTGCTCGCACTGCACGGCGATCTCGTCGACCGCGAGCTGGCGCCACAGGTCGTCGACCCAGGCGCGGTCCTCGGGGTGCACGAGGTCGAGGTAGTGCTGGTAGCTGCCCGCCACGTCGGCGGGGATGCCGTAGAGCTCGCGCAGCATGTCCGACCACACGACGTCGCCGGTCGCCGGGTTCCACTCCCACATGCCCAGGCGCGCGGCCTGCTGAGCGTCGGCCAGTCTGCGGCGGTCCTCGCGCATCTGGCGTTCCAGCTCGCGGGCCTCCGTGACGTCCTGGATGGTGCCGTGGAAGCGCTCTATGCGGCCCGACGGCGAAATTTCGGCGCGGGCGCGGCACATGTAGATGCGGTCGCCGGTCTCGCTGCGCACCTCGACCTCGACCGGGTCGTCGTCCTGGGCGTGCAGCAGCTGGTGCCGCAGGTTCTTGACGACTTCCCTGTCGTCCGGGTGCACGCCGCTGAGCAGGTCGTCGCCGGGCGTCATGCCGAGCTCGGCGTACATCTCCAGCAGCACCTCGCTGCGGTGCACCGCACGGGTGCCGGTCTCGTACGCCCAGCTGCCGATGCGGGCGATGCGCTGGGCTTCGAGCAGCCGCGCCCGTTCCTGCGCGAGCTCGGTGGCCGCGCGCTTGGACTCGGTGATGTCGCGGATGTAGCCGGTGATCTTGTCCAGCTGGCCGTCGTCGAGCAGCCTCGCCTCGGCGACACCGCGGATCCACCGCAGCTGGCCGTCCGGGCGCACGATCCGGTACTCGATGTCTATCGGGTCGCCGGTGATCTCGCGGCCCTGCCAGTACGACTCGACCATGTCGTAGTCGTCGGGGTGCACGACGTCGAGGACGGCCTGAGCGCCGGGCACGACGCCGCCGCGTTCGAGGCCGAGCAGCTCGTAGTGGGTGTCGGACCAGACGGTCAGGCCCGTCTCCGGGTCGTACTCCCACGAGCCCAGGTTCGCGACCCGCTGGACCTTGCGCAGCCGCCGCTGTTCGTCGCGCAACGCGTCGGCGGCGGCGGAGAGGTCGGAGACGTCGATCAGCAGAACGGCCTGCAGGCCTGTTCCGGGCACGGCGTGCCTGGCCACGCGCACCGGCAGCTCGGTGCGGTCGGCTCGTAACAACCGCAGGTCAGACTGGTTGCCGAGAAGCAGCTCGCCCAGCGGGTGCCCGACGAGGTCGTCGGCTCCCTGTGCGCCGGCCAGCTGCACGGCGGCGGGGTTCGCCTGCATGACGACGCCCTTGACGTCGACGAGCAACGACGGCGCGTCGGGCAGGGTCAGCCCGTCCAGCGTCACCGGAGGCTTCCCCGTCGTTGGCGCAGCCGTCCGTGCACGGCCGTTCACCACCGTCGCGCGTCCTACCCACTTGGGCACCGGCCCACCCTCTCCCGCATCCGCCGCCCGCGGCAATTCGGGTGGGCACGACAACGGCACCCGAACGGCGGCAAACACGAACCCTCTCCTCGGGTGAACACCCGAGGAGAGGGACGGTAGCGCTTCGGAGCGTCATCGCCCACCCCTGCACGGGTTAACGAAAAACCACGTTCGTGGTTCCGGTACTCGTGCACTTGCAAAAGGCGGGCGATTATCCGGGCTGGATCAGGCGACCCCGTCGGCCTTCGCGGCCAGGGCGACAGCCGCCGCGACCTCGGGTCCGACGCGCGGGTCCAGTGCGGACGGAACAATTCGATCTGGACCCAAATCATCTTTCGCAACGGCCAGAATGGCATCCGCGGCCGCGAGCTTCATGCCTTCGGTGATCCGGCGCGCACCCGCGTCGAGAGCCCCGCGGAAAATGCCGGGGAACGCGAGCACGTTGTTGATCTGGTTCGGGAAGTCGCTGCGGCCGGTCGCCACGATCGCGGCGTGCCGGGCGGCGACCTCCGGGTGCACCTCGGGGTCCGGGTTGGACAGTGCGAACACGATCGAGTCGTCCGCCATGCTCGCGATGAGGTCCTCGGACACCGTCGACGACGACACGCCGATGAAGGCGTCCGCGCCGCGCAGAGCCACGTCGATGCCGCCGTCGAGGTTGGCCTTGTTCGTGACCGCCGCGATCTCTTCCTTGATCGGGTTGAGGCCCGACCGGCCCGTGCGGACGATGCCCCGCGAGTCGATCAGCGTGATGTCGCCGACGCCGGCGGCGAGCAGGATCTTGGCGATCGCGATACCCGCGGCGCCCGCACCGGAGATGACCACCCGCTGGTCACCGATGTTCTTGCCGAGCACCGTGTTCGCGCCGTTCAACGCCGCCAGCGACACGACGGCCGTGCCGTGCTGGTCGTCGTGCATGACGGGGCAGTCGAGCGCCTCGATCAGCTTCTGCTCCAGCTCGAAGCAGCGCGGCGCGGAGACGTCCTCGAGGTTGACCGCGCCGAACGACGGGCGCAGCCGGACGAGCGTCTCGACGATCTCGTCCACGTCCGTCGTGTTCAGCACGAGCGGGATGGAGTCGAGGCCGCCGAACGTCTTGAACAGCGCGGACTTGCCCTCCATGACGGGCAGCGACGCGCTGGGGCCGATGTCGCCGAGGCCGAGCACCGCGGTGCCGTCGCTCACGACGACGACCAGGCGGTGGGCCCAGGTGTACTTCGCGGCGAGGGAGGCGTCCTCCGCGATGGCCTTGCTCACACGCGCGACACCGGGGGTGTACGCGATGGACAGCGCTTTCGGGTCAGCGAGCGAGGCGGTCGCGCCGACCTCGAGCTTCCCGCCCAGGTGCGCGTTGAAGATCTCCTCATCCGTCAACTGCGTCGGATCGGAGTTCTCGGTACGGGCTTCGTTCACTGCTGTCACGGCGTCCCTCCTGCGGTGCGGGCGGCGTAGTAGCCCCAACTGGGCTCATCACCAAACGGCGCACCGGCCCAGCGTTGTCACGCCGGGTGCACGGGGCCTGGAAACTCGGTCGATGCCCTCCGACGAGTTGCGTCGCAGAACCGCCCGAGTGCTGCGGGTGACGGAAGTGTGGCAGGGTCGCGTCTCGCTGTCTGCGGCGGGGATCACACTTTTTCCGCAGGTCAGAGGGCATGTAGCAAGACGTCCGTCCGGTTTTCTGCACCGACCGGTCGGTTTATGCAGGCAGGAAGCACCCGATCGGTCAAGAAACTTTGACGCCTTAGAGTGACGGCATGCAGGCGAGTTCGCTCAAAATTGACGGCGCGTTCGAGTTCGTTCCGAGGACATTTCCCGACGACCGCGGCGTGTTCGCCTCTCCGTACCAAGAAGCGGCCTTCGTCGAGGCCGTCGGGCACCCGTTGCGCCTGGCCCAGACGAACCACAGCGTCTCCCGCGCGGGCACCATCCGCGGCATCCACTACGCGGACGTCCCGCCGTCCCAGGCGAAGTACGTCTTCTGCCCGCGCGGCTCGCTCATCGACGTGATCGTCGACATCCGGGTGGGCTCCCCCACGTTCGGCCAGTGGGAGGCGGTGCTCGTCTCGTCCGCGAAGGCCAACGCGGTGTACCTCGCCGAGGGCCTGGGCCACGCGATGATCGCCCTGGAAGACGACACGACCATGAACTACCTGTGCTCCACGGCCTACAACCCGTCCGGCGAGCACGGCCTCACGCCGCTCGACCCGGCGCTGGACCTGCCCTGGCCGCGCGAGTTCGAGTTCCTGCTCTCGGAGAAGGACAAGGCCGCGCCGACTCTGGCCGAGGCCTACGAAGCCGGCACGTTGCCGCGGTACGACGACTGCCTGGCGCTGTACGCGTCCCTCAAAGCCTGATCCTGGGCCTCGGCCATAGTCGAGCTTTGACCACCCCGAGCACCTCCGCAGGTCCGAGGTGCGCGGAGTCCGTGCTCGCGAACGGGTTGTCTCCCACCACGTGCCACCCGCCGTCCACTGGGTGAGAGGCCCGCTTGATCGACAACTGATCCGGCCGGGCGGCCCACTGCACCAGGACGACGTCGTTCGGCCTGGGTTCCGCACCCCACCTGACCAGCACGATGTCGTCGTTGCGGAGCGCCGGCACCATCGAGGGGCCCTTCACGAGCACGGTGGAGAGACGCGATCTCAACGATCACCCTTCGGTCAGCCGGAGTAGGGTCCTACCTGTCGGAGCATCCACTGTTTTTTCATTTCTGGGAGGAACGATGCGACTCGTGTCGCGCATTCTCCGCCCGCGCGTCGAGGCCACTGCGCACTGCGACCTGCCGTGTGGCGTCTACGACCCGGCGCAGGCCCGCATCGAGGCCGAGTCGATCAAGGCGGTCCAGGAGAAGTACCAGGCCAACGAGGACCCGGAGTTCCGGGAGCGCGCCATCCTGATCAAGGAGCAGCGCAGCGAGCTCGTCAAGCACCACCTGTGGGTGCTGTGGACGGACTACTTCAAGCCGCCGCACTTCGAGAAGTACCCCGAGCTGCACGACCTCTTCAACCGCGCCACCAAGGCCGCGGGCGCGGGCGGCACCAAGGGGTCGATGGACCCGTCGTCGGGTCAGGCCCTGCTGGACCTGATCGCGCAGATCGACAAGATCTTCTGGGAGACCAAGCAGGGCTGAGCCCCTCTTCGGTCTCGTGAACGGCGCCGCTCCCCCGGGCAGGGGGCGGCGCCGTTCCGCGTTTCAGGCGGGCTTGACCGCGCGCACGATCGCGGAGTGCATCCCGTCGGCGACCTCGTGGGTCGAGGTGATCTCCACGCTGGTGAAGCCCGCGGCCTCGAGGCCCTGCCGGTACTCGGTGAACGAGAGCGCCCCGGCGATGCAGCCGACGTAGCTGCCGCGCTCGGCTCGCTGCTCGGGCGTGAGGTCGTCGTTGGACACGACGTCGGAGACACCGATCCGGCCGCCCGGCTTGAGAACGCGGAAGGTCTCGGCGAACACGGCGGGCTTGTCGGTCGACAGGTTGATCACGCAGTTCGAGATCACCACGTCGATGGTGTTGGCGGGCAACGGGATCGCCTCGATGTCGCCCTTGAGGAACTCGACGTTGGTCACACCCGCCTTGGCCGTGTTGGCCAACGCCAGAGCCAGCATCTCCTCGGTCATGTCCAGGCCGTAGGCCTTGCCGGTGGGGCCGACTCGACGCGCGGACAGCAGGACGTCGATGCCTCCGCCGGAACCGAGGTCGAGCACGCGCTCGCCCTCGTTCAGTTCGGCCACGGCGGTCGGGTTGCCGCATCCGAGCGAGGCGGCGACGGCTTCGGCCGGCAGGGCGTCGCGGTCGTCGGCGGCGTAGAGGGTCGAGCCGAAGTTCTCGTCGGTCTCGATGGGCTGAGGTCCACAGCACGCCGTGCCGCCGTCGGTCACCTTCACGGCTGCTGCGGCGTAGCGCTGGCGAACGACTTCACGCAGGTCGGTGGACTCGGTCATGTCTGCCCCTCAGATCGTTGTATCGACGTTGGTCGATACAACCTTGCGCCTTGATTCGAAGAACGTCAAGATTGAAGAGTGTCGAATCAAGAGCTGGAGATCGTGAAGCCGGACGGGTGCTGCGCCGCCGTGAGCGCTGCGCCGCTGGACGCCGAACAGGCCGTCGAGCTGGCCGCCGTCTTCAAGGCTCTGGGCGACCCGGTGCGGCTGCGGCTGCTGTCG
Organism: Lentzea sp. NPDC005914; assembly: GCF_040629405.1. NCBI lineage: Bacteria > Bacillati > Actinomycetota > Actinomycetes > Pseudonocardiales > Pseudonocardiaceae > Lentzea > Lentzea sp. NPDC005914. Next base: position 66,121 of record NZ_JBEXVQ010000014.1, read on the forward strand.
ATGATCGCGTCACGGGAAGGCGGGGAGGTCTGCGTCTGCGAGCTGACACCGGCCTTCGAGCTGGCGCAGCCAACGATCTCGCACCACCTCAAACTGCTGCGGCAGGCCGGGCTCGTGGACTGCGAACGACGCGGAACCTGGGTCTACTACTGGGCTCTGCCCGCCACGCTCGACCGGCTCGCCGGGTTCCTGCGCACCTCCGTGAACGCATGACCGGCTCGCTTCAGCGCCGGGCTGCCGCGGAAGCGCTCGGCACCGCCGCACTCGTGGCCGTGGTCGTCGGCTCCGGGATTCAAGCCGCGGAACTGTCCCAGGACGTCGGCGTGCAGCTGCTGGCCAACTCGCTGGCCACGGTGCTCGGCCTCGGGGTGCTGATCGTGCTGTTCGGGCCGGTGTCGGGGGCGCACTTCAACCCCGTCGTCACGCTCGCCGCGTGGTTCGTGAACCGCCCGCCGCTCGCAGAGGTCGGCGCCTACGTCGCGGCGCAGACGGCCGGTGCGATCGGCGGCGCGGTCGTGGCCAACGCGATGTTCGCCGAACCGCTCGTCGCCTGGTCCACGCACCACCGCGACGCCGGAAACCTGCTGCTCGGCGAGGTGGTGGCCACGGCGGGACTGGTCGCGCTGATCTTCGGCCTGCTCCGGTCCGGCAAGGATCACCTGGCCCCGATGGCGGTGGCGGCGTTCATCGGCTCCGCCTACTGGTTCACGTCCTCGACGTCGTTCGCGAACCCGGCCGTGACGATCGGGCGGGCGTTCACGGACACCTTCGCCGGGATCGCGCCCTCGTCGGTCGCACCGTTCATCGCCGCTCAAGTTCTCGGCGGTGTCGTCGGGCTGGTGCTCGTCGCCGTCGTCTTCAGCAGTCCAGTTCCGTTGAGGTCCAAGGAGAAAACGCCGTGAGCCGTCCGTCCGTGCTGTTCGTCTGCGTGCACAACGCCGGCCGTTCCCAGATGGCCGCCGCCTTCCTCGCGCACCTCGCCGGGGACCGCGTCGAGGTCCGGTCCGCCGGATCGGCACCGGCCGACACGGTCAACCCCCACGTCGTGCAGGCCATGAAGGAAATCGGCATCGACATCTCCCAGGAGACGCCGAAGGTGCTGACCACCGACGCGGTGCAGGCCTCGGACGTCGTCATCACGATGGGATGCGGCGACACCTGCCCGTTCTTCCCCGGCAAGCGCTACCTGGACTGGACGCTCGAAGACCCGGCAGGCCAAGGGGTCGAGCAGATCCGGCCCATTCGTGACGAGATCGAACGACGTGTGCGCGGCCTCGTCGACGAGATCGCGCCCACCCCGATGTGAGGTGCCGCTCCCCGAGTCAGGAAGCGGCACCGTGGGAACTACGCGGCGTTCGCCACCTTGCCGGTCACCTCGAAACCGAAGCCCGTGGGCTGGAGCCCCTCGAACTTCAGCCGGACCTGCTCCTCACCCTCGGCCTCGGTGTCGGCCACGGTCGGCACGCCGACCTCGACCGTCGTCTGGCCCGCCGCGATGAACACCCACAGCTGCAGCCCGGTCGAGGACAGCGCCCGAGACGGCAGCGGCTCTTCACCGGAGTTGTTCAGGAACCACTGGGCGTTGACGTCCGTTGTGGACAGTTCAGCGGCACCGGCGGGCGCCACCGGCAGGCCGACGAGCACGAAGTCCGAGTCGACGGCCTCCGACAGGGTCAGCTTCCAGCGCAACGTGCCGCCCTCGACGACGCTGTCGGCGACCGGGACCGCGGTCAGCGTCGGCGCCGGGTCGTCGTTGAGCACCAGCAGTCCGCCGAACGCGGCACCGACCACGGCGTTGTCGATCGCCACCACACCGATGGGATACCGGGTGTCGGCGCTCCAGCGAGTGTTGGCGGTGTAGGTGACCGGCACGTCCACGCGGTGCTCGCCCGGCTTCAGCGTCACGAGCTTGTTGACCGGCGTGCTGGTCGCCCCTTCGAAGCTGAAGACGCGGACGGTGCGGGTGCCGTTGCCGGTGGCGGTGATGGCGACGTTCTGGGTCACGGTGCCGGAGTCGCCCTCCTTGACCGACGTCACGGTGGCGTCGACTCGGCCGAGACGCGCCGGCACGACGGGGACGAGGCCCTTGTTCCAGCCGTGGGCGTCGATGAGCAGTGCCTCGCCCGACGCGGACTCGGGCGTCAGTTCCAGTGAGGAGACCTGGCCCAGACCGTAGGGCAGCGGGACGCGGACTTCCTGTGCCCACAACGCACTCAGGCGGTCGCTTCCCGGCAGGCCGGTCACCGAGACCGCGCCCAGCGAGCGCTTCTGTCCACTTTGGTCGATCACCGAGACGCCGAACCGAGTGGCCGGGGCGTTCGGCGGGACGGCCAAGCGCAAAGCGAGCTCGCGAGAACCGTGCAACGACACGGGCTTGGCCGGAGTGATCACGCCCGCCTGAGCCGCGGCCGTCCACTTGAGAGCGACGGACTGGCGTTCCGGCTGGGACGTGGCGAAGCGGAAGCGGACGAGGTGCGGCGAGCGAGTACCGCAGGAAGCAGTCGGATCAGCGGTCACCTGAGCGCACACCCTCGCGCTGCCGGAAGCCTGCGTCGTGGTGTCCGGCACGACGAACGGCTTGCGGTCGCCACCGACGGCGTGCGAGAGGACGCGGGCCGGGTCAGCCGACGGAGCGCGGACGCCGGTGCCGTCGAGCAGCGGCAGCACCGACTCGTCACGGGCGAGGAACAGGTGAGCCGACGCCGCGATGTACGTGGAGCCCGCGGCCTGCTGCTGGTCGGCGGTCAGACGCGTGGGAGTACCAGGAGCGCAGATCGGGTCCGGCGTCTGGCCCGGCCAGAAGTCGTCGGAGGCCGGTGCCTCGGCCTGACCCGGAGTCCACTCGCTGTTGAAGAAGTTGTGGTTCGCGCCGACCACGTACAGCGCGCTGTGCAACGCCGCGCCACGCGAAACGCCGCGGGTCTGGTCGACGAACATCTGTCCCTGCAGGTCGGAGACGTCGCCGTCGCAGCCGGGCAGGAACGTCACGGACGGCACGTCGGGCTGCGGGTTGTGGCCGAAGATCGTCGGGCCGATCAGCACGTCGCCGCGGATGTTCCAGCGCACCGGGCCGGTGAAGCCGGTGTCGCCGGGCGGCGGGGTGAGGCTGTCGGTCGCGGCGCGGTTGACGCCCTCACCACCGCGGGAGTGGCCGACCAGCAGCACCTTCGACATGTCCGCCGGCGCCGACTTCACCACGGCGGGAGCGTTGCCACGTCCGGCAGACCAGTCCGCCCACTTCGCCAAGTGGTTGCGCACCAACGACGAACGCCCCTGCGCGCCCGCGTCGACGGTCAGCGCGTCCTGCGCGTTGATGCCGTTGGCCGAGATGGACACCGTCACGTAACCCTGCGACGCCAGCAGTTCCTGCGTCTTGAGGTAGCCGCGGTGGCTCGGCACTGGGGTCAGCCCGGCGGGACACGGCCAGTTTCCGGTGATCTGGTTCGGGTTCGTCTTGCTGTAGCAGGTGTAGTGCCGTCCGTGCAGGAACAGCACCAGCGGCCGCTTGCCCGGCGCACCCTTGGGCGCGACGACGACGGCGTCCATCTCGATCGGCGCCGCGTACGCGGGCAGCTTGATCGGGTCGAGCGAGTACTCGCCCTTGGTCGTGGCGTACTTCCCGGGCTTGCCGGGGTCCGCCCCCGCCTCCGGCAGCAGCGCGGGCAGCTCCGGCGCGGCCAGCCCGGCCGGCGGCGTGGCAGGCGCCACGTCCAGCCGCTTGCCCGCCGACCGCACTTGCAGTGCACCGGGGTTCCGCAGGTTGGCCTTGAGCGAGAACGTACGAAGGTTGGACGACTCCTGGGCCGTGCCGAGAAGCCGGTCTCCCTCCCAGAACTCGACGCCCGCGTCCGACAACGGCATCGGCGTGGGAGCGGTCCACCGGATCACGTCACCGGCGACCGCCCACCCCGGCGTCGACGGTGGTTCCGGTGCGGCTGCGGCCGGCAGCGCGGGTACGACCGCGGCCAGCACAGCAGGTATCAAAAGTGCGACTATTCGGCGCATAAGTGGGTCCCCTCAAAAAGGAATACCACTCAGTTCTAGCGACGCCGCACAGCACACGGCACGTCATTCTGCGGTTGACTTGCCAAACAATACGATGACCAGACGTCGGTATTACGCCGTTCAGCCCAATGACGGGGGATTTCCCTCACTCACTCAATTCTTCGAGAAACAGCGAAATATCACTGCTCCCTGGTGTCGGTGTCGCGCTCGTTCTGACGCAGTTTGTTCCACGTCGAGGTCAGCTCGGCCCGAATGCGAGCGACGCGGACCCCGAAGGCCTCGCGGATCTCCTGGGCGTCCACCTCGTCAGGGGCGCCGTTGTCGGGGTGCTCGGCGGTCATGGCGAGCGGGGTACCTCCAAGGTGGAGTCCCCCAAACGTGCTCCCCGTCACTCCCTAGGATCGAACAGGTGAGCACCCACCTCTACCTGCTGCGCCACGGCCAGACCGAGTGGTCCGAGAGCGGCAGGCACACGGGACGCACTGACATCGAGCTGACGCCCGAGGGCGAGCAGCAGGCACGCCGCGCGGGCGCCACGCTCGCACGGCTGAGGGGCACGGACCAGGCGCCCGCGCTCGTGCTGACGAGCCCGCGGCAACGCGCCACCAGAACGGCGAAGCTCGCCGGGCTGGAGATCAGCGGGACCACCGAGGACCTCGCCGAGTGGGACTACGGCGACTACGAGGGCATCACCACGCCGCAGATCCGCGAGCGCGTGCCGGGGTGGACGGTGTGGACGCACCCGATGCCGAACGGCGAGACGCACGCCGAGGTGCAGGACAGGGCCCGCAAGGTGCTCGGCGAGGTGCGCAAGATCCTGCCCGGCGGCGACGTGGTGCTGGTGGGCCACGGGCACTTCAGCCGCGTGCTGATCGCGGCGTGGCTGGGCCTCGCGCCCGACCAGGGCGTCCACTTCGGACTGGACCCGGCCGGCATCTGCCAGCTGGGCGACGAGCGGGGCGACCCGCAGGTGCGCAGGCTGAACGTGCCCGCGTGGGAGGTGTGATGATCCGGCGAGTGGAACCGCGCGACGTCGACGCGGTCGTGCGACTGGTGCACGAGCTGGCGCTGTACGAACGAGCGCCCGAGCAATGCCACCTCACCGCGCAACAACTGCACACGGCACTGTTCAACCCGACCCCCGCGCTGTTCGGCCACGTGGCCGAAGTGGACGGTCAGGTCGTCGGGATCGCTTTGTGGTTCCTCAACTTCTCGACGTGGGACGGCGTGCACGGCATCTACCTCGAAGACCTCTACGTCACGCCGGACCAGCGCGGCAACGGCCTGGGCAAGATGCTCCTGGAGACACTCGCCCAGGAGTGCGTCGCCCAGGGCTACACGCGGCTGCAGTGGTGGGTCCTCAACTGGAACGAGCCGAGCATCGGTTTCTACAAGTCGTTGGGTGCCATCCCAATGGACGAGTGGACAGTGATGCGAGTGGCCGAAGAAGCGCTCCAAAAGCTCGGATCTGCACTCTGAAGGTTGACGGAAGGTCTCGAAAGGCTCACGAAACGGGTATTCCACACAGGACAGGTCCCCGGTCCTGGCAGCGTCCCCGCTCGCCGATCCCCCGGCAAAACCAGAGAGTCTGGAAGGACTTGAACGACCATGCCCACTGACACCACCACCATGGACACCGGCCTCAGCGCCGGTTCCTTCATTCCCAGCATCATCTTCGCCGTGCTGGTGATCGCCGGCATGTGGGCGGCGTTCTCGAAGGCCGGCCAGCCCGGTTGGGCCGCCATCATCCCGTTCTACAACATCTACGTCTGGCTGAAGGTCGCCGGCCGTCCGGGCTGGTGGCTGATCCTGATGCTGATCCCGTTCGTCAACTTCATCATGGCGATCATCGTGTCGATCGACTTCGCGAAGGCGTTCGGCAAGGGCGGGGCTTTCGGGTTCTTCATGCTGTTCATCCTCGGCTTCATCGGCTACCCGATGCTGGGCTTCGGCAGCGCGCAGTACCAGGGCTCGGCCGCCATGGCGGGCCAGCAGGGCGCATACCGGGGCTGAACCCCCTGAGCTAGTACAAGGCCGGGCCAGAAGTCACCCCTGTACTTCAGGCCCGGCCTTCACTATGGTCAGAAATGAAATCGTTTTCAGAACGTTTCAGACGCCGAGTTGCCGCCGCCCTCGACGCACGACGAGGAAGGACCTCTCAACGATGAGGCGTCGACTGACCGGCGCGTTCCTCGCGCTAGCGGTGGTCGTGGCACCGGTGGGCGTGGCGAACGCGGCCAGCTTCAACGTCAAGGACTACGGCGCGAAGGGCGACGGCAAGGCGATCGACTCGACCGCCATCGACAAGGCCATCGCGGCCGCGTCGTCGGCTGTCGGCGGGGTCGTCGAAATCCCGCCCGGCACGTACCTGTCGCGCTCGATCCACCTCAAGAGCAACGTCACCATCAACATCCAGCAGGGCGCGCGCATCGTGGCGTCCGGCAGCGGCATCGACGCGCCGGAGTCCAACTCGAACTCCAAGTACCAGGACTTCGGCCACAGCCACTTCCGCAACGCGCTGCTGTGGGGCGAGAACGTCGAGAACGTCAGCTTCACCGGCAAGGGCGTGATCGACGGCGCCAACAAGCTCGAGACCGGCGAGAACATCCCGGCGGGCAAGGGCGACAAGATGCTGTCGCTCAAGTTCTGCAAGAACGTCAACATCACCGACGTGACGTTCCGCGAGGCCGGCCACTTCGCCATCATCACCAACGGCTGCAACGGGATGAAGCTCGACCGCATCACCGTCGACTCCCCCGACGACCGCGACGGCATCAACTTCATCAACAGCGCCAACGTCGAGCTGTCGAACTCGACCGTCATCGCCAGCGACGACGCGGTGGCGTTCAAGTCCGACTACGCCACGGGCAAGACGTTCCTCTCGGAGAACAACGTCGTCCGCGACTCGACCATCCAGTCGACGGAGAACAACGCCATCCAGTTCGGCTCGGAGACCTGCGGCAGCTTCAAGAACATCCAGTTCCGCAACCTCAAGGTCACCGGTGCCTCGAAGGCGGGCCTCGGCATGGTGTCCATGGACGGCGCGACGATCGAGGACGTGCTGTACGACAACATCCAGCTCACCAAGACCGCCTCGCCGATCTTCATCCACATCGGCAAGCGCGGCCGCTGCCCCGGCGGCCCGCCCACCGGCAAGATCCGCAACATCACCTACCGCAACATCACCGGCACGAACCTGACCGCACCGCGCGACATCCCCGGCGACCCCGAGTACGCGTCGACCATCTCCGGCCGCACCGACTCGAAGATCACCGGCGTGACGTTCGACAACGTGAAGCTGACGGTGCCCGGCGGCCACGGCGAGGGCGACTCCTCGAAGAACCCGCCGGAGGTGTCCGGTGAGTACCCGCCGCGGATCTTCGGCGTGCGGCCCACGTTCGGGTTCTGGATCCGGCACGCGACAGACGTGAAGTTCGTCGACAGCACCCTCGAGTTCGACAAGAACGACGGTCGTCCGGCGATCACCACCGACGACGTTTCCGGGATCTCGCTGAACGGTGTGAAGGTCGAGCGCAGCACCGGGGCGAACGACCTGCAGTGGCGCAAGAGCAGCGGCACGAGCGTCACGAACAGCACGACGACGTCGGGGCAGGCATTGAGGGCGAAAGCCAGCTAGGCCCGATGGCCGGAGATGCCTTTCGCGGGAGGACCTTGCCGCGACCGTCGGAAACGACGTGCGATCAGAGGCCCCGCCTTCCTCGTGGGCAGACCGGCCAATAAGGACTCCAGCTGCGAAAATCCCCTGTCAAGCCACCACTCGGCGATCTGTGGACAACTCGGCTGCGACGCACCTGTTGCGGCGAGTTGTCCACAGATCGGCCAACGACGTCTTGACAGCGCGATCTCGCCGCTAAATTTGGACTTGACCGAGTGGCGGTTAGTCCCCCGTGGAGGGCGGGGTCTGAACGCCGAGCGCGAAGTCGATCAACCGCCTCGGCCGCCAGGATCTGCGACGAGCGCTACCTGCTCGTCAGCCTCGGATGACGCCGACCGCGCCATAGGTAGAGGCATCAGCGGCGGCCGACGTACCGGGCAGCTCGCCGTCCGCCCTCCAGTGGGCGGCGAGCACCAGCCCGGGCTCCAGCAGCTTCAGCCCGCCCACGAACTCCTCCACGTCCTGTTTGGACCGCGGCACGAGCTCGGACTCCATCCCGTCCACCATGTCGACGAGCCGGCTCACCATGTCCGGCTCGACGTCCTTGGTCAGGTGCGTCAACGCCAGCACGCTGCCCTCGCACAACGCGGCTCGGTAGCGCGCGACGACTCCGGCGGGCTCGTCCAGGATGTACGGGAGGATGCCGACCATCAGCACGGCGGTCGGCTTGGTGAAGTCGATCAGGCGGCGCGTTTCCGGGTGGCGCAGCACGGCGCCGACGTCGCACACGTCGGCTTGCACGATGGCGGCGCTCAAGTTGTCGCGCAGCATGGTGCGGGCGTGGGCCACGGCCACCGCGTCGTGGTCGACGTAAACGACGTTGCACGACGGGTCGATGGACTGGGCGACCTCGTGCACGTTGCCGGCGGTCGGGATGCCGCTGCCGAGGTCGAGGAACTGGCGGATGCCCATCTCCTCGACGCACATGCGCACCACTCGGCGGGAGAAGGAGCGGATCGTGCGGGCCATCTCGGCTACCGGAAAGCGCTTGATGCTCTCCTCGGCGAGGGCGCGGTCGACCGCGAAGTTGTGGGCGCCACCGAGGTAGTAGTCGAACAGGCGGGCCACATTTGGGCGTTCGGAATCGCCGTTTGTGGTCACCCGCTTCGGGCCGTCCTGCACTGCGCACCTCACCCTGCTGCTCCCGAGCGGCGCGAACGCTGGCAGCACGGTAACTGGCTACTCCGTTCGTGTCCATCCACCATTAGTGAACACGCAGGGTGATGGCCCCCGGCCGGAGCCGAGGGCCATCGCAGGGTTACCGCAGGTCAAGCAGGGTTGTCAGACGCCCGCGTACTGGCGGATCCAGGTTCGGTAAGCGCCGACGTGGGTGTAGTTGGACCGCGTCGAGCGGTCCGAGGTGGAGGCGACGCCGACCTGCTTGCCGTTCGAGCTGAACATCGGGCCGCCGGAGTCACCGCCCGCCGCGATGCCGTCGACACGGGTCACCGAGACGGCGCGGCCGCCGCGGTAGTCCTGGCCGTTGACGGACGTGACGCGGGTGTTCGCGACCTTCAGGTACCGGGACTGGCAGTTGATCTCCGGCTGGTTGGTGCAGGTGGCGCCCCAGCCGTAGAGCTTGACGGTCTGGTTGACCGCCACGTCCGACGTCGTGCCCAGAGGCGAGAACGGCGCGGTCATCGACGTGCCGACCTTCACGAGCGCCAGGTCGACCGACGGGTGCTTGATGATCTGCGTACCGGTGACCAGCTGGCCGCCGGACGTCTGGTCCAAGCTGCCCGCACGGAACGTGTACGTGCCGGACGAGGCCACGCAGTGCTCAGCGGTCAGGATCCACTGAGGTGCGATCTTCGTGGCGGAACAGTTCTCGCGGCCGTTCACGAACAAACGCGCCGCGTAGGGGAAGTTCGACGCATAGCTGCCACCGATGATCATCGGCGACATCTCAGGGTCCTCCGGAGCAGCCGTTGCGACGGGGGCGAGGGAGAGCGCCGCCAGGAGGGCGCCCGCGATCGCGGTCAGAACACGCATGGTTGGTCACCTCGTGAGTGCAGGGAGTGGTTAAGCAACCACGCACAGCTTCACTCGGACGTGTGACGGTGACCACCCTCCGTTAGTCGGCTTTGTCACCTTCGTTCACATCCGACAGGCCCATCGCCCACCGGCGGCCGTCGTTGGTGAACAGCAGCACGAGCACGACGACGCAGTAGATGCCGCCCAGCGAACCCAGCAACTGCTGTTCCGACGGCCCGTACGCGTACCAGGCACAGCCCAGGAGCAGCAGCTGCGTGACGATCACGGGCGTGCGCGCGCCGTGGTGGCCGCGGAACAACATGACGGACGCGAAGATCACGCCGCCGAACCAGAGCACGAGCACACCGGCCGCGCCGAGGATCGGACCGCCGGAAGGAGCGCCCTGAATCACACGGACGACGAGCGCCACTGCCAGCGCGATGCCGCCCAGGCCCTGCAGGAAGGTGAGCGCGGCGGCGACGCGAACCGAGCGCGGCGGCGCCGGGGCCTGAGTGGTCACGGGACACCTTTCCTCACGTTCTGTACTGGTCACGGATCGTAGGCCACCCGGTTGGAGGGCTCTGCGAGCACGCCCGGCGCGGGAAGATCAAGGGGCCTTCAGCGAGCCGGCGGTCGTCCGGGGTGCACTCGACTGCGAGGCGCACGCAGTGCTGACGGAAGGGAGATTTGGGCCACTTTCGTGAGGCTGGAGCCACCCTTAGGGAGGACATGCGCGCCGCCTACGGTCACGCACTGTCTTACTCTCAAGTAGTGCGCGCTCTTCTCGTGGTGAACCCGCAGGCGACTACAACGACGCCCGCGGGCCGTGACGTACTGGCGCACGCGCTCGCCAGCGACGTGAAGCTGGAGGTCATCGAGACCTCCTACCGAGGGCATGCCGCGGACGCAGCGAGCAAGGCCGCCGGAGACGGGTTCGACCTGGTCATCGCCCACGGCGGCGACGGCACGGTCAACGAGGTGGTCAACGGCATCCTGCGAAACGCCCCGCGCCCCGACAAGCCGATGCTCGGCGTCGTGCCCGGCGGGTCGGCCAACGTCTTCGCGGGCGCGCTCGGCATCCCGCGCGATCCGGTCGAGGCCACGCACGTCCTGCTTCAGTCGATCGAGAACGGCACCAAGCGCCGGATCGGGCTCGGCCAGGTCTTCGCGGACGTCATCGAAGGCGGCCGCTGGTTCACCTTCAACGCGGGCATGGGCCTCGACGCCGACGTTGTCGCGGGTGTGGAGAAGAAGCGCGCCAGGGGCCGCAACGCGAGTCCTGCTCTTTATTTGGCGGTCGCGCTCGGGGCTTACGCGCAGAACGTCCGAAAGCCGCAGCACTTCACCGTCGAAGTTCCGGACGAGGCCCCGTTCAGCGACGTCGGCATGGTGTTCGTGTCCAACACCGACCCGTGGACGTACTTCGGTGACAGGGCGATCCAGCTCAACCCGAGCACGTCGTTCGACGGTGGTCTCGGCCTCAGCGCGCTCAAGACCCTCCGCGTGCCCACCGTCGGGCGCTATGTCGCCCAGATCCTCGCGACGGGCAATCCGAAGAGCGGGAATCTCGTTCGGCGTGATGACGTGGGTTATGTCAGAGTGAAGTGCGAGGAGCCCGCCAACCTCCAGGTCGACGGTGATTTCCTCGGCAGGACGACTGCAGTGGAGTTCCGAGCAGTTCCCGATGCGTTGACTGTTGCCGTATAAGCAACTTGACAGTCCGTGATCGGTTCGTGACCGTCTCGGTACCCACCCGGGATGTACTGCAGTCGAGTGACAGCAGAGCGTGAAACCCCAGGTGAACGCTGTCGATCTTTTGGGTGAGTTCACTCACCGGGTCAGTGCTAACCCCTTGACATCCCAGCTGTTCGTGAAAGCATTCACAAGCACCCCAAAACGACCGCTGACAACCGGCGTGCCCTTGTGCGCGCCTAGCTGAGGAGTAGTTCCAATGGACTGGCGCCACCGCGCGATCTGCCGCGACGAGGACCCCGAGCTGTTCTTCCCCGTTGGGAACAGTGGTCCCGCGCTGCTTCAGATCGCCGAGGCGAAGACCGTCTGTCGCCGCTGCCCCGTCGTCTCCGACTGCCTCGCGTGGGCACTGGAGAGCGGCCAGGACGCCGGCGTCTGGGGCGGGATGAGCGAAGACGAGCGCCGCGCACTCAAGCGCCGCAACGCCCGCACGCGGGCCCGCAGCAACGCCTGACCAGGCAGTTAGCCGCGAACACTACACATAAGAAGAAGCCCGACACCGTGCCAGGTGTCGGGCTTTTTCTTTGTTTGCACACCCTCCCGCATGACCACGTGAGACCGCTGAGGCTGGTCGTCACGTGTGCACGGCGTTAGTTTAGCGCCGCCCTCTGAGGGGCACGCGCAGGACCGCCTCTGTACCGCCTCGGGGCCGCCGCCGCAAGCTCAACGAGCCTCTCAATTCGGAATCGACAAGGGTCCGAACGATCTGCAGACCGAGACGATCCGTCCGCTCCAGGGAGAAACCGGGCGGAAGCCCCTTACCGTCGTCGGAGATCGTCACGTCGAGCCATTTGGCGGACCGCTCGGAGTGCACGACGACCTCTCCGCGCTGGCCAGGGGCGTAAGCGTGCTCGAAAGCGTTCTGCACGAGCTCGGTCAGCACCATCACCAACGGGGTCGCGATCTCGGCCGGCACGATGCCGAACCCACCCTCGCGGCGCACGCTCACCTGGGTCTCGGTGACCGCGACATCGCTCATCATCGGGATCACCTTGTCGACGACGTCGTCGAGATCGACTCGCTCGTCCACGGACATCGACAACGTCTCGTGAACCAGTGCGATGGAAGTCACACGGCGAACCGACTCGGCCAGCGCCTCCTTGGCCTCCGGGTTGGTCAACCTGCGGCTTTGCAGCCTCAGCAGCGCCGCGACGGTCTGCAGGTTGTTCTTCACCCGATGGTGGATCTCGCGGATCGTGGCGTCCTTCGACATCAACGCACGGTCACGCCGGCGCACCTCGGTGACGTCCCGGCACAGCACGATCGCCCCCGCCGCCTGCCCGCGCGGCCTCAGCGGCAGCGCGCGGAACAGCACCGCGGCGCCGCGGCGCGACTCGGCCTCCATGCGCATCGACGGCTTGCCGTCGAGCGCCAGCCTCATGCGCTGGGCGACCTCGGTGGCGTCGAACGGGTCGCCGATGAGGCTGCGGGTCAACGGCGCCAGGTGCACACCCACCAGGTCGGACGCGTGCCCCATGCGGTGATAGGCCGACAACGCGTTCGGCGACGCGAACACCACCGCGCCGGACGGGTCGAGCCTGATCAGGCCGTCGCCGACACGCGGGCTGGTGTGCACGTCCGGCGACGGTTCGGGCGCCGGGAACGTGCCGTCCGCGATCATCTGGCACAGGTCGGCGGCACTGCCGAGGTACGAGATCTCCAACGGCGACGGCACGCGCGGCACGGCCAGGTTCGTGCTGCGGCTCAGCACCGCGATGACCTGGGTGCCCAGCCGCACCGGGATGGTTTCGCGTCGCACCGGCACGCCCAGGTGCCAGCGCGGGTCCTCCTCGCGGCAGATCCGCGACTCGTCGATCGCCCTGCGCAGCTGCGGATGTTCCTCGTTGTCGACCTCGCTGCCGACCACGTCCTCGGGGTGCGCGGTGGGCGCCGTCGTGGGGCGGGCCTGGGCGACGCAGAGGAACTTGTTGTCGTCCAGCGGCACCCACATGTTGAAGTCCGCGAACGAGAGGTCGGAGAGGAGTTGCCACTCCGCGACGACCAGCTGCAGGTGGTCTGCGGCGGCGCCGGAGAGCTTGGTGTGCTCGGCCAGCAGGTCCGTGAGCGTAGACAGAACTCCTCCATGAGAAACTGGTAGGTGAAGCAGTTCTGATCCTAGGAGACTCCCATGTCGAAGCGTGCTCGCAAGCGCCGCGACCGCAAAAAGGGCGGCGCCAACCGAGGCAAGCGCCCCAACGCCTGAGTGCTGCGAAAAGGCCTGGACACCGACGCGGTGACCAGGCCTTTTTGTCGTTCAGGGGAGGATCTCAGTCCTCGGTGCGGATCTCCACGATCGTCGCTCGGATGCGCGCCTTCAGATCAGCGGGTGCGTAGTCTCCGCCACACTTGCGGGCGAGCAGCGCCTTGAGGTGCTCCTCCAGCCCGAACTGCTCCAGGCACGGATGGCACTCGTCGAGGTGCGTCTGCAGCGCCGCGCGGCGTGACTGGTCGCACTCCTGGTCCAGGAACAGCCAGACCTCGGAGAGGACCTCCGAGCAGTCGGTGTCGTGAGGTTCGCCGCAGTTCATGACGCGTCTCCGTTGTTGCCTCGGAGGAAACCGCGCTCGCGGGCGACGTCCGCCAGCATGTCGCGGAGCTGGCGACGGCCCCGGTGCAACCGGGACATCACCGTGCCGATCGGGGTGCCCATGATGTCTGCGATCTCCTTGTACGCGAAGCCTTCGACATCGGCGAGGTAGACCGCGATCCGGAACTCCTCCGGCAACCGCTGCAATGCTTCCTTGACGTCGCTGTCGGGCAGGTTGTCGAGTGCCTCGACCTCGGCGCTGCGCAGCCCGGACGAGGTGTGGCTCTCCGCCTGCGCCAGCTGCCAGTCCGTGATCTCGTCGGTCGGCTGCTGAATCGGCTGGCGCTGCTTCTTGCGGTAGCCGTTGATGTAGGTGTTCGTCAGGATCCGGTACAGCCACGCCTTGAGGTTCGTGCCCTCCGAGAAGGACGCGAACGCCGAGTAGGCCTTGAGGAACGTCTCCTGCACCAGGTCCTCGGCATCGGCCGGGTTGCGCGTCATGCGCAGGGCCGCCGAGTACAGCTGGTCGAGCATGGGCATCGCGTCGCGCTCGAACCGCGCGGCTCGCTCCGCCGTCGTCTCCGTCGTGCCGGTGGCGGGCACCGCGCTCCCTTCCCACTGGTTCTGGGTCGGGACCGACAATACGCGGGGCCGCTCGAGCATGTTCGTCACCACGTCCTCACTAACAACGGACGTGCTGGTAGTAATTCCGCATGGCCGGACGTGGGACGCCCGCCACAGCGTTGCTGGACAAGCAGCGGGTGGCGCACACCTTGCACTCGTACGAGCACGACCCCCGCCACGAGTCCTACGGGCTGGAGGCCGCGGAGGCTCTCGGGCTGGTGCCGGGCCGCGTGTTCAAGACCCTGGTCGCCGAGGTGGACGGCAGGCTCGCCGTCGGAGTCGTCCCGGTGACGTCGCAGCTGGACCTGAAGGGTCTGGCGGCCGCGCTGAAGGGCAAGAAGGCGAAGATGGCCGTGGTCGCCGACGCCGAACGCGCGACGGGCTACGTGGCGGGCGGGATTTCGCCGCTGGGGCAGAAGAAGCGCCTGCCGGTCGTCATCGACTCGTCCGCTCTGGAGTTCGACACGGTGTTCTGCAGTGCCGGCAGGCGTGGGCTCGAGGTCGAGATCACGCCTGCCGAACTGGTTCGCCTGACTTCAGCGGTGGTGGCGTCGATCAGCGCTTAGCCGACCGGCTCCGTCACGTCGCCGATCCGGACGGTCGTGCCGATGCTGGACGGCCAGGGCACGAGCATCTCGTCACCCAGGCTGCCCTGGCCCGGCAGGTTGAACAGGATGAACGCGGGGGTCACGGTCGGACCGGTGATCTGCGAACCCACGTAGACAGCGGCCTCGCGGTACCCCTCGACCGGCACCTCGACGTAGTTCCCGGTCTGGCCGCCCGCGATCTGGATGTTCATCTTCCGGCCCGAGGCGTCGAAGAAGCGCACGTTGCTGAGGCTGCCGCCGATCTTGCAGGAGACACCCTCGGCGGGCGCCAGCCTCATCCAGTGCGCCGTGGCGTTCGCCGACGGCTTGTTCATGCGGTGGGCGCTGATCACCAGGTCGCTGCCGGTGCACCACGGGGTTTCCGCTTGGGCCGCAACGGTTCCCGTCGCAGCCACGAGAGCTGCTCCGGCCACGGCGACCGCGGTCTTGCCAAAGGTGTTCACGTGTTCTCCCCAAGTACGTCTCGATCGGCAATCCCCTACACCTCGAGGTGACGCCCATGATCCGCACTCGGTTGCACCGAAACGTTGGAACGTTTTAACTATTCGCCGACCTGGCCGTCGATCGCCTCGCGGAGCAGATCGGCGTGGCCGTTGTGGCGTGCGTACTCCTCGACCATGTGGGTCAGGATCCAGCGCAGGCTCACCTTCTTGCCGTCCGGCCACGGTGCGCGCCGGGCGAGCTGACCGAGGTCACCGGTCTCGAGTGCCTCCGCGACGGCCTCGCGCGCCCGGTCGACCTCGCCCTGCCAGAGAGCCTTGAGCTGCTCAGGGGTGTCCTGGGCGGCCGAGTGCCAGTCCCAGTCGTTGTCGGCCTTCCAGTCGACGCTCGCCCACGGCTCCAGCGGCTCGCGGTCGAGCAGCACGGTGTGGAACCACTGCTGCTCGACGTACGCGAGGTGCTTGAGCAGGCCACCGAGGGTCATCGGTGACTTCGCCGTGGTCTGGTCGAGCTGCTCGGCGGTGAGGCCGTCGGTCTTCCACGCGAGGGTGGCGCGGTGGAACTCCAGGAAGCCGGTGAGGGTGGCGAGCTCGTCGCCGTCCATGGGCGGTTCCGGCCTGTCGCGCCTGTTGAAGTCGCTCATGAGCGTGATCACAGCTCATTGCGTAGAGTGCCACCACATGGTCTAGACCACACGCGGAGGCAGGCATGCGCATCCTCGATCTCGACCGCACCGGGCTGGCGGCACTGCGCGGGCCCGAACTCTCTCGCGCGGTCGCGGCCTCAGAGGGCCGCACGATGGTCGCCGAGGTGTTCGCCGACCGCGCGGCGCTGTCGTTCGACGGCCTGACCGGCGTGCACAACGCCGAGCTGATGGCCGCGTTCGGCGCCGACGTCATCGTGCTGAACATGATCGACCGGGTCTGGGACGGCACCACGTTCCGCTTCCCCGGCCTCGGCGAGCTGCCGAGCCTGTCCGCGCTGGCCGAGAAGATCGGCCGCCCGATCGGCGTCAACCTGGAGCCCGGCACCGTTCCGGAGCTGCGCAAGGCGACGCGGGACAACGCCGCGAGGCTCGCGGACTCCGGCGCCGCGCTGATCGTGCTGACCGCCAACCCCAGCACGGACGGATCGCTCGACGGCATGGCTCGCGCGACCGAGCAGATCAAGACCGAGGCCGCGTTGTGGGTCGGAAAGATGCACCACGCCGGGCACCCCGAGCCGATCACCGCGCGGAAGCTCGTGAACCTCGTCGACGCGGGCGCGGACGGAGTGATCCTGCCGATCCCCGGCACGTTGCCCGGTATCACTCGGGAAGCCGCGGCCGAAGCCGTCGCCGCCGTCCACGAGAGGGGTGCCGTAGTCATGGGCGCGATCGGTACGTCACAAGAGGGCGCGCACACCAACGTGGTGCCCCAACTGGCCCTCACGGCCAAGGAGATCGGGGTGGACGCGCACCACATCGGCGACTGCTTCCTGCCGGGCATGGGCGATCCCGAACTGCTCTACGCCTACTCGGTGGCGGTCCGGGGCCGCCGGCACACGTGGACCCGGATGGCGCGCTAGTCCAACGGCCTGAGCACGCGGTCGAGCCATTCGCCGACGGATCGGCCGACATCCGCGACGGACGCCTTCAGCGAGTGGTCGCCCTTCAGCAGCACCACTTCACGGTGGTGGGCGAGCTCGGGCTGGCCGAACGGGTCGTTCTCCCCCTGCACGACCAGCGTGGCGACCTCGACGCCGTCCAGCTCGGCCATGCGGGACTTCTCCGGCTTGCCCGGCGGGTGCACCGGGAACGCCAGGCACAGCACCGCGACCGCCTGGCCCTCGACCGACGTGCGGCAGGCCACGCGCGCGCCCGACGACCGGCCCCCGAACACCAGGGGCAGGCCGTCGAACCAGCGTTCGCCGAGGTCCTCGACCACGGACAACCAGGCCGTGTCGAGCTGCTTGGCCGGTGCGGGCGCACGACGGCCCGCGACCCGGTAGGGCTGTTCGATCAGAGCCACGTGCACGCCGACGGAGTTCGCGGCGTGGCACGCGGCCACCAGATCCGGGGCCTCGACGCCACCACCGGCGCCGTGGCCCAGCAGAAGAGCTGCGCGCGGTTCGTGGGCACAGTGCAGTGAGGCCCTCGCGGGGCCGTGCGGCGTGTCCACCAACAGCGTCGTCACGACTGCTCGAACAACGTGGGTGCAGGCTTCTCGTCTTCGTCCAACGAGACGCGGTCCATCAACGAGGGGTTGTTGTTCTTCACGCTGTTCACCGCCGTGGACACCGGGCGCAGTTCGAGTGCGTCGACGATCGAGGGGTCCGGGGTCAGCAGCTCGGACGGGTCCAGCGACGTCGGGTCGAGCCACGCCGACCAGCGGTCCTTGGGCAGCAGCAACGGCATGCGGTGGTGCACCTCGGTCATCGCGCCGATGGCGTCCGTGGTGAGCACCGCGCACGTGACGGTCGGGACGTCGTCCTTCCACCACACGGACCAGATGCCCGCCATCGCCAGAGAAGTGTCATCTCCGAGCGTCATGAAGTACGGCTGTTTGCGCCCCTCGGCCGGCTGCCATTCGTACCAACCCGCGGCGGGGATGATGCAGCGGCGCTTGATCGCGGACTGCTTGTAGGCGGGCTTGGTCAGCACGCTCTCAGCTCGCGCGTTGATCATCTTGGCCGCGCCGGAGAGGTCCTTCGCCCAGTGCGGGACCAGGCCCCAGCGCATCACGCGGATGCTGCGTTCCAGCTCCTCGCCGTCGGCGTCTTCTGCGGGTTTGCGCTCGACCACCGCCATCACGTGCTTGGTGGGAGCGATGTTGTAGTCCGCGCCCGGCGCCTCGTCGCCGGTCCCGTCCACCGCGTCGAACTCGGCCGCCAGCAGCGCCGGGTCCTTGGTGGAGGCGTACCTACCACACAAAACCGATCACCTCCGAAGTCGTCATCGTCGCACGTCGGGAACACCTGTGCGAGCCGCCCCAGTGCGGGTGCGGGATCATTGCGGCATGACTCAGCACTGGTCAGCCCCCAGCGCGCCCGGCCCAGTCCACTCGACGGTGCCGGTGCCCGGCTCGAAGTCGATCACCAACCGCGTTCTGGTGCTCGCGGCACTGGCCGACGGGCCCTCCACCGTGCACGCGCCGTTGCGCAGCCGGGACACCGTGTTGATGGCTGCCGCGCTCTCCTCTCTCGGTGTCGGCTTCACCGATCGCGAGGACAGCGGCTGGGACGTGATGCCCGGTCTGCTGCGCGGCCCGGCCGACGTCGACTGCGGTCTCGCGGGCACGGTCATGCGCTTCCTCCCGCCGGCCGCCGCGCTGGCCGAGGGCGAGATCCGGTTCGACGGCGACCCGCACGCCCGCACGCGGCCGATGGCGACCGTGCTGGGTGCCCTGCGTTCGCTGGGTGCCGAGGTCGAGGGCGACTCGCTGCCGTTCACGTTGCGCGGCACCGGATCGGTGCCCGGTGGTGAGGTGACGATCGACGCGTCCGGCTCGTCGCAGTTCGTGTCGGGGCTGCTGCTGTCCGCCGCGCGTTACGACAAGGGTGTGACGATCCGGCACGACGGCAAGCCCGTGCCTTCGTTGCCGCACATCGACATGACGGTCGAGACGCTGCGGTCGGTCGGTGTCCGGGTGGAGACCGACGCGAACGTGTGGCACGTCGAGCCCGGTCAGATCGCGGCCCGCACGTGGCACGTGGAGCCGGACCTGTCGAACGCGACGGTGTTCCTGGCTGCGGCCGCGGTGACCGGTGGCGAGGTGACGATTCCGCACTGGCCCGCGAAGACCACCCAGCCCGGCGACGCGGTGCGCGGCATCCTCGAGCGCATGGGCTGTGCGGTCGAGGTGTCGGACCGGGGCCTGACCGTGCGCGGGCCGGCGAAACTGTCCGGTTTGGACATCGACCTGCACGACGAGAGCGAACTGACGCCGACGGTGGCCGCGCTGGCGTCGCTGGCCGAGGGGCAGACGATCATCCGCGGTGTCGCGCACATCCGCGGCCACGAGACGGACCGGATCGCGGCACTGGTCAACGAAATCAACGCGCTGGGCGGCAACGCGACCGAGACCGAGGACGGCCTGGTCATCACCCCCGCGCCGCTGCACGGTGGCGTGTGGAAGGCCTACGCGGACCACCGGATGGCGACCGCGGGCGCGATCATCGGGCTGGTGGTGCCGGGGGTCGAGGTCGACGACATCGGCAGCACCACCAAGACGATCCCCGACTTCCCGGGGATGTGGGACGCCATGCTCGGCGGGGGCGCGTAGAAGTGAGCAAGCAGGACTGGCGCAAGCTCGACGAGTCCGACGTGCGCGTGCGCCCCGGCAAGGGGACGCGGCCGCGCAGCAAGAGGCGGCCCGAACACGCCGACGCCGAGACCGCGATGGTGATCGGCGTCGACCGGGGCCGCTGGACGTGCGCGATGGAGTCCGGTGCGGTCGTCACCGCGATGCGCGCGCGTGAACTGGGCCGCACGCCCGTGGTGGTGGGCGACCAGGTCGGCATCGTCGGTGACACGTCGGGCCAGCCGGACACGCTGGCCCGCATCGTGCGCGTCGAGGAGCGGACGTCGGTGCTGCGCCGGACCGCGGACGACACCGACCCGTTCGAACGAGTCGTCGTCGCGAACGCCTCCCAGCTCATCATGGTCGTGGCGCTGGCCGATCCGCCGCCGCGCACGGGTTTCATCGACCGCTGCCTGGTCGCCGCGTACGCCGGCGGTCTGGAACCGGTGCTGTGCCTGACGAAGTCGGACCTCGCGTCCGCGGACTCGTTGCTGGCGCTGTACACCGAGCTCGACGTGCCGGTGATCGTGACGCGGTTCGACGAGGAACCGGCGGTGCTGCGCGAACGTTTGAAGGACACGGTGTCGTGCCTGATCGGGCACTCCGGCGTCGGCAAGTCCACTTTGGTCAACCGGCTCGTGCCGGACGCGAACCGCGCGGTGGGCGTGGTGTCCGGCGTCGGCAAGGGCCGCCACACCTCGACCCAGGCCGTGGCGCTGCGGCTGCCCGAGGGCGGCTGGGTCGTGGACACGCCGGGCATCCGCTCGTTCGGCCTCGCGCACATCACGCCGGACGACATCGTGAAGGCGTTCCCGGACTTCGCCGAGGCCGCCGAGGAGTGCCCGCCCGGCTGCGGCCACCTCGGAGCGCCCGAGGACCCCGGCTGCATGCTGGACGAACTGGTGCCGGACGCGCCCGGCCGGCTCACCTCGTTGCGCAGGTTGCTGGCGTCGAAGGCCGGGTTGGACGAACACGCGGATTGATCTCGCGGCCATCGGGCACACTTCCGGCGTGAACAGACACCTGGGGGTTCTGACACTGATGGCCGCGCTGGCCGCGTGCAGCGGCCCCGCTCCCGCGCCGGCCCCGGCGACGATCACGCCGAAGCTGCGTGACCTGGCCAAGGTGGACGCCTGCACGCTGCTGGTCCAGTCGGACTTCGCCAAGCCGTTCACGAAGGCACCCGAGCCGCTCAACAGCCCGTTGTCCTGCCGGTGGACGACCGAGGACAACTCCGTCTGGATGAGCATCGAGAACGAGTCGCTGGAGGAAGCGAAGTCGCGCGTGAACGACGGCTCCGAACTGCCGGTCGAGGGCCGCAAGGCCTGGTGGGGCGTCACGTCCGACTACCAGGCCGAGCCGCAGACGAGCACGGGGGTCGTGGTGACCGAACTGGAGGCCGGCAAGGTGCTGGTGGTGAGTGCCGAGCGAACCCCGCCCCGGTACGACATCGGCTCGGTCGCGCGCACCAGGACCGTCGCGATTCTGCAAAAGTTGGTGTCGTGATCAGGTATCTCTGGCCCGTCGTAGTCCTGGCCGCGTGCTCGGCCCCGCAACCTCCGCAGTTCACCGACGCCGACGCCTGTGCCCTGTTGCAGTCCGGTGACGCGGGAAACCTGTCCGGTATGCCCACGAAGAGTTCCGCGACGTGCGACTACACCTTCGACTCGCTGACGGCTCGCCTGACGCTGCGGACCGAGAAGTACGCGGACGCGGCAGCCTCGTTGGGGCCCGACAGCTACGGCGCGGTGGTGGAGACCCACCCGATGACCCGCCGGTGCACCGACGCGTCCGGGGTTGTGACGTGCGACGCCGTGGTGGAGGTGCGGGACGGTCAGCTGGTCGGGCTGAAGGTGGTTCAGCGCAACCACGACGTCAATCTGGTCGGTCAGGTCACGCAGGGGCTCGCGGCCAGGGCCCTGGAGAGGTTGCCGAAGTGAAGCTCTGGTCACCCCTGTTGCTTCTCGCGCTGACGGCGTGCGCTCCGACTGTTGTCGTGGCCGAGGAGCCCCGGAAGCCGACGTTCGCCGACGTCGACGTGTGCACGCTGATGAAGGACGGCGACGTGGAATGGCAAAAGCTCACCAGCGCCACGGCGACGGGCGAGCGAGGGTGCCGGTTCGCGTACGGCAAGGACAAGGGGTCGTTGACGGTCGAGGTGACGCTGTCGCCGCAGCCGTTCCAGACTGCGGCGCGGGCGTACTGCGTGATCGGCGACGGTTGCGCGATCGGCACCCGGTTCACGGATTTCAAGGGCCTGTCCATCATGCACACCTGCGCCGACACGTCCGGATCCGTGCGCTGCGAGGGGTTCGTCGAGATCGGGGACGAGAAGACCCTGACCCTGGTGGTGAAGAGGTCTCCCGACTCGTCGGAGGCGCTGGGCCAGGTCACGGTGGAGATCGCGCGGAGGCTGCTGAACGAGCCGCCTGTCACGTCCTGACGCGCTGTCTCGTCCACCGGTCATGAAGGTATTCGTGATCGGTGCGTCGGGTGTGCTGGGACGGGAAGCGCTGCCGCTGCTGCGGGCGGGACACGAGGTCGGGGTCCTGGACCGGCACCAGACCTCGATGTTCGACGCCTCGCAGCTCGCCGAGGCGATGACGGGCTACGACGCCGTCATCAACCTCGCCACCCGCATCCCGCTCAGCGCGAAGGCCGTGCTGGCCAGCGCCTGGGCGGAGAACAACCGCATCCGCACCGAGGGCAGCGCCGCTGTCGTCGAGGCAGCTCTGCGGGCCGGTGTCGAGCGGGTCGTGCAGGAGGGCATCTCGTTCGTCTACGCGGACGGCGGTGACCGCGAGCTCGACGAGAGCGCGCCGTTGAAGCCTGTCGGGCACATCGCCAGCTCGGTGGTGGCGCAGGAGAACGCGCTCAGGCACCCCGGCGGTGTGTTCCTGCGCATCGGGATGCTGATGGGCGGCGAGGCGATGTCGCCGCCGGTGCTCGTGGGCGACGGGTGGATGTCCGTGGTGCACCCCGGTGACGCGGCCGCGGCCGCCGTGGCGGTGCTGGACGCGCCTCCTGGCATCTACAACGTCGGGTCGCCCGTGTTGAAGCGGGAGCTGGGGATCACGCGGCTGCCCAAGGTCATGGGCAGGCTCGCGGCGTCGTTCGAGGTGTTCGGCCGGTCGCAGCGGGTCGTGAGCACGAAGCTGACCGAGGCGACCGGCTGGACACCGCGCTAACCCATGTGCGGGTAGGTGTGATCCGTCGGCGGCACGAGGGTTTCCTTGATGGCGCGCGGGCTCGTCCAGCGCTGCAGGTTGTAGATCGAGCCCGCCTTGTCGTTGGTGCCGGAGCCGCGCGAACCACCGAACGGCTGCTGCCCGACGACCGCGCCGGTCGGCTTGTCGTTGACGTAGAAGTTGCCTGCCGCGAACCGCAAAGCCTTGTGCGCCTGGGCGACGGCCGTGCGGTCGCGCGCGAAGACGGCACCGGTCAGCGCGTACGGCGTGGAGTTGTCGATGGTCTCCATGATGTTCGGGAAGTCCGCGTCCTCGTAGACGTGCACGGCGAGGATCGGGCCGAAGTACTCGGTCGTGAAGATGTCGTGGTGCGGGTCGGTGCCCAGCAGCACTGTCGGGTCGACGAAGTAGCCCACCGAGTCGTCGCACGTGCCACCGGCCAGCACCTCGACCGATGTGGACGCGGAGGCCATCAGCAGCGCGTCCTTGTGCTTGGCGAACGCGCGGTGGTCGATCACCGCGCCGCCGAACGCCGACAGGTCCGTGACATCGCCGTAGGACAACGACTTCGTGACGTCGAGCAGGCGTTCTCCCACTTCGCTTTCCCACAACGACCGCGCGACGTAGGCACGTGAGGCAGCACTGCACTTCTGGCCCTGGTACTCGAAAGCGCCTCTCACCAGCCCCGTGACGAGTGTCTTCGGGTCGGCGGACGCGTGGGCGATCACGAAGTCCTTGCCGCCCGTTTCGCCGACGATCCGCGGGTAGGCGCGGTAGTTGTCGAGGTTGCTCGCCATGGTCTGCCACAGCGCCTTGAACGTCTTCGTGGACCCGGTGAAGTGCAGCCCGGCGAAGAACCTGTCCCTCAGGGCCACTTCGCTCACGGCCCGGCCGTCGCCGGTGACGAGGTTGATCACGCCCGGCGGCAGACCTGCTTCTTCCAGCAGCCGCATGGTGAAGTGCGCGGCGAGCTGCTGCGTCGGCGACGGCTTCCACACCACGGTGTTGCCCATCAGCGCGGGCGCGAGCGGCAGGTTGCCGGCGATCGCGGTGAAGTTGAACGGCGTGATCGCCACGACGAACCCGTCGAGCGGCCGGTGGTCCATCCGGTTCCACACGCCGGGGCTGCTGACCGGCTGCTCCTCGAGGATCCGGCGGCCGAAGTGGACGTTGAACCGGAGGAAGTCGATCAGCTCGCACGCCGCGTCGATCTCGGCCTGCTGCACGGACTTCGACTGCCCGAGGATCGTGGCGGCGTTGAGGGTGTCGCGCCACGGCCCCGCGAGCAGGTCGGCGGCCCTGAGCAGGACCGCGGCGCGTTCGTCGAACGGCAGCTCCTGCCAGCCGGGCGCGGCGTGCTGGGCGGCTCGCATGGCTTCCGCGACGTCGGCGTTGGTCGCCTGGTTGGTGACGCCGAGAACGTGCCTGTGATCGTGGGGCTGCACCACGTCGATGCTCTCGCCACCGCCCATGCGCTGCCGACCGCCGATGGTCATGGTCAGATCATGGGTGGTGCCCTCGAGTTGCGCGATGCGTTGTTCGAGACTCGCGCGTTCGGCACTACCAGGAGCGTAGGTGTGCACGGGCTCGTTGACCGGTTCGGGTGCAGACGTTACGGCGTCCATTCCCCCATCGTGGCACGCGGTAGTAGGGTCCGTCGGGTGGCGCGGGTGACTGGCATCGGCGGGGTTTTCCTGCGTTCACGAGACCCCGTGCGCTTGGCCGCCTGGTACCGCGACAACCTCGGCGTGCCGATGAGCGAAAAGGGCACCGTCACGTTCCACTGGCTCGACACGGCCACGTCCGATCATCCCGGCACGACGACGGTGGCGTTGTTCGCGCAGGACACCGAGTACATCGGCGAACCACACCAGCGCGCGATGCTGAACCTGCGCGTGGACGACCTGCCGTCGCTGATGGCGAAGCTCAAGGCACGCGGGGTCGAGGTGCTGCCGGACACCGAGGACTCGGAGTTCGGGCGGTTCGGGTGGTGCGTGGATCCGGAGGGGAACCGGATCGAGCTCTGGGAGCCCGCCGAGGGGATGTGACCGTGCCGTCCGAGGCAGTTGGTGCGTTGCGGGAGTGGCAACGCGACGGTGAGCCGTTCCAGCTCCATCCCGGCGATGTGGGCTGGTTCTGGCGATTCGGCGACGAAGCTCTGGCCGCGGCCCTGCGTGTCTGGCGCCGTGACGGGCGCGTTGTCGCTGTCGGGCTGCTCGACTGTGCCGACCTGCTGCGGTTGACGATCGCGCCGGACGCCAGGCAGGACGAATCGCTGGCACGTCAGCTGGTCGAGGACATCGCAGACCCTGCGCGCGGCGTGCTGCCTGCCGGGAAGGTGTACGTCGAATCTCCTGTGGGCACGCGGTTCAAGGAGCTGATGTTCGAGAGCGGCTGGCAGCTCGATGAACCGTGGACGCCGCTGCGCCGCGATCTCACTGGGCCGGTGCCGGACCCCGGTGTGCGGATCGAGGTGGTCGGGCCATCGCTCGCGCATGAGCACGCGGCGGTGATCCGGGCTTCGTTCGAGAGGTCCACGTTCACCGACGAGCGCTGGCACGCGATGGCGAGCGGCATCCCGTACGCCGACGCTCGTTGCCTGGTCGCGTATGACGGGGACGCTGCGGCTGCCGCGGTGACGGTGTGGTCAGCGGGTCCCGGCAAGCCTGGGCTGCTCGAGCCGATGGGTGTGCACCGGGACCACCGGGGTCGTGGGTACGGCAAGGCGATCACGCTCGCCGCGGCTCGTGTCTTGCGGGAACTCGGCTCGTCGAGCGCCCTCGTCTGCACCCCGAGTTCGAACGTCGGGGCCGTCGCGACCTATCGGGCAGCTGGTTTCGCGCAGCTGCCCGAGGTCTACGACCAGCGCCGCGACTAGTGCCGCAGCACTGTCGGTGGCGCCCACTAGTCTTGAAATTGGGGGAACCCGGCTGGCCCCGTGTGTGTGGTGCACGCCCATCCGGCTAGCTACGGGTGAGCTCCAGAACCGGGATGGTCCGGATACCAGCGGTCTTCACCGCGTAGTCAGCGAACCCGGGGTACAACCCGGCTTGCTCGGCGTAGCGCTGATCGCGTTCCGCACCGGTGAGCTCACGAACGTTGACGTCGTAGGTCTCGGTACCGCGCTCAACAGTGGCATGACCAGCCGCGACGAGGTTGTGGTACCAGGCCGGGTTCTCCGGCGCACCGCCCTTCGAAGCGAAGACGTAGACGACATCGGAGTCGCTCTCGTGCGGCAGGTACATCATCGGGGCGACGCTTTCCTTGCCCGTCTTGCGGCCGCGGTGGTGGACCAGCACGATCGGCGCTCCGGCGAAGGGGCCGCCGACGCGGCCTTCGTTCGTCCGGAATTCCTCGATCACGTTGGTGTTGAAGTCGCTCACATCAGCTCCAGTACGAAGGGAAGTTCCTGCGGCGCGTACCAGGCCAGCTCGTGGTCCTCGGCGCTTCCGAGCGTGAATTCGGCGTCCGGGTCGCCCATGTCGGCGGCGTCCACGACTTCCGCGGCCGCGCGCACGTCCTCTTCGGCTTCGGAGGTGTCCAGGTGCACGGACGCGACGTCCTTCATCGTGGCCGAGCCGGCGACCTTCACCACCGAGTAGTCGAGGTCCGGGCGCAGGGTCACGTCCTCCATGTCGACTGCGATCACCGCGCGGCGCGGCTCGGCCTTCTCGTCACCTGCCAGCAGGCGCAGAGAGGCGCGGGCGGCGTCCAGCATCGCGGCGTACTCGAGCTCCTCGGTGTCGCCCGCCGCGTAGGACTCGCGCAGTGCGGGCGTCAGCGCGAAAGCCGTGCCGCCGATCGGAGTCAGCTCGCCGCTGTCGACGAACGTGCGCAGCATCGACACCGTGGCCGGGATGTAAACCCTCATCAGGCGCTCGCCGTTCCCATCAGTTCCTCCACCGACTCCTCGACCATGGTCGCGAGAACGTCCACATCGGACATGGCGTCGCGGTCGCCGTTCAAGCCGAAGTAAACACCGCCGTCGTACGACGTCACCCCGATGGCCAGCGCCTGGTTCTTGGCCAGCGGGACGACCGGGAAGATCTCGGTCATTCTCGCGCCCGCCGCGTACAGCGGCACCTGCGGGCCGGGAACGTTCGTGACGATCACGTTGAACAGCCGGCGCGAGAACGACGAAGCCGCCCGCGCGCCCAGTGCGTGCAACGTCGGCGGTGCGAAGCCGGAGACCTTCACGAGCGCGTCGGCGGCGACGGACTGGCCGGACTCCTTGTGCGCGCGCATAGCGTGCGAGACGTGGTGCAGGCGGACGACCGGGTTCGGCTCGCCGACCGGCAGATCGACGAGGTAGGCAGACACGTTGTTGCCCGAGTCCGGGTCTGCCTCGCGCACCGAGAGAGGCGCCATCGCACGGATCGTGGTGCTGCCCGTCACGTTCTCGCCGCGGCTGAGCAGCCAGTTGCGCAGGGCACCGGACAACGCCGCGAGCACCACGTCGTTGACGGTGCCGCCGTGGGTCTTGCGGATGGCGCGCAGGTCGTCGAGCTGGGCGCGCGCGACGGCGAAACGGCGCTGCGGCGACGTGATGCGGACGTTCAGCGGGGTGCCGGGCGCCGGGGTCGCGGCGGTGTGGATGGCGGCGGCCACGGCACCGAAGGCGTTGAAGACCTTCTCGACGGTGGCGACGGTGTCCAGAGCGGCGCTGCGGACGTTCTCCACGAGCTCGCCGGGGCGCTGCACGATGTCGGTGACGGCGTCGGCCACGAGCTGCAACGAGCTGGGCTCGGGCTGCGGCATCCAGAGGTTCTCGACGTTCGTGCGCGGCGACGGCGACACGTCCAGCATGACCTGGCCGATCTCCAGCGACGCGATGCCGTCGATCATGGCCTGGTGGGTCTTGGTGATGACCGCGGTCTGGTTCTTCGCGAGGCCTTCGACCAGGTAGATCTCCCACAACGGGCGGGAGTGGTCCAACGGCCGCGACATCAGGCGCGCGACCAGGTCGTGCAGCTGGGTGTCGTTGCCCGGTTTGGGCAGGGCGGACCGGCGCACGTGGTAGGTCACGTCGAAGTCCGGGTCGTCGACCCAGACCGGGCGCGCGATGCGGCCCGGGACGTGCACGACCTTCTGCCGGTAGCGCGGCACGAGGCTCAGGCGTTGCTCGATGAGGTCGACGAGCTTGTCGTAGTCGAAGCCCGCCTTGGGCCGTCGGAACACGGCCACTCCGCCGACGTGCATCGGCGTCGTGGAGTCCTCCAGGTACAGGAACGAGGCGTCCAGCGCTGACAGACGGTCCGGCATGCCCGCCAGCCTAGTGGCGTTTGCGGTCCATCAGTTTCTGAAGTGCCGCGCGTTCTTGCGGATCGCGGTCGTGACGCTCGAGACGGATGCGCGCGGCCTCCGGGATCGCCTCGATCGCCTTGGGGTCCACGTTGGCCATGAACGACCTGAGGAACCGCCACCGCGTGAGCTTCCTGACCGGCGCGAGGCGGGCGACGGCGAGCGAGACCCAGCTGAGCGCGACGTCGAGCCTGCGGTCGCCCTTCGTGGCACTCGCCCAGTCCAGGACCACCGGGCCTTCCGGACCGAGGACCACGTTGCCGGGGTGCAGGTCTAGGTGCAGGAGGTCGCCCTCACCGGTGAGGAAATCGGGGGCCTGGATGACGTCGAGGCGGTGGTGCAGGTCCGCGAGGTCCTTGCCGAGACTGCCGGCGAGCCAGGGCTTGCGGCCGATCTCCTCGGACATCCGCGGGCCGGGCACGTACTGCATGACGAGCTCGTCCGCCGTGGCCTCGTACACGCGCGGGACGGGGATGCCGTGGCCGCTCAGATACACCATCATCTCGGCCTCGCACCGCAGGTCACGGCCGGTGCGCGTGCGTTTGACGAGCAAGCCGTCGGACCGGATGAACACGTCCGAGTCCTGGCCGCTCGCGAGATGTTGACGTTGCGCGACGCTGCGCATACCTGCCGTCATGTGACGATCATCATGCATATGATCCAAAGCACAAGGGCCGAACGGCTCTAGTCGAGCTCATCACCCGTTTGAGCCTGCTGTGCCCGCCTCTGTCACCCTCTTCTCCGTGGAGATCTCGCCCAAGGACCGCTTTGTCACCGTTTACGGCCGCAAGCCAGTGCTGGAAGCGCTGGACGACCCGGCGCTGTCGGTGGACAAGGTGGTGCTCGCCGACACGGCCCGCGGCCCGGCGGCGCGCGAGATCCTGGACGCGGCCCGCTCCCGTGGCGTCGCGGTGCAGCGCGCGACCGCCCAGCGCGTGAAGGTGCTGGCGGGCAACGGAAAGCAGGACCAGGGCGTGCTCGCCGACGTGGTGGCGCCCCGCATGAAGCCCCTGGCGCTGGCGTTGGAGGAGGGCTCGCTGCGGTCGGTGCTGGTGCTGGACGGCATCACCACGCCCGCGAACGTCGGCATGATCCTGCGCACCGCGACCGCCGCCGGAATCGACGGCATCGTGGTGCCGCGCCGAGGTGTCGCGTCGATTGATCCTCTGGTGGTGAAGGCCTCCGCCGGGGTGGCTTTCCGAGCGCCGGTTTTGCGCTGCGGCACCGCGGCGGAGGCCTCCGCTTTGTTGCGCGCGTCCAGTTTCCCGCTTTACGCGCTGGACTCCCACGCCTCCGACACGCTTTATTCCGCGTCATTTGGCGGGCGCGCTGCTTTTGTGCTGGGCAGTGAAACCTCCGGAATCACCGACGACGTGCGTCCGCACATCACGTCGTGGATCTCGATTCCGATGGCGGCGGGCGTGGAATCCCTCAACGTCGCCTCAGCGGCGGCCGTGCTCTGCTTCGAGCTCGTGCGCCGCGACCAGAGCCGGACTCAGAGCCAGCGGACGTGATAGTCGTTGATCTGAGGGTTTCCGAGCAGTGACGTGCACTCGGCGAACGACGACGAGCCCCTGACCCGGCCGACCGTGCCGTACTGGTCCCAGTAGAACCCCAGCCCGTTGGAGCAGTGCGCGACGGCCTGGAACCTGCCGGGACCGCCGTAGTCGCAGAAGACCTCGACGCTGCGCCCGTTGCGCTGGTACTCGTCGTAACAATCGCGCGGCCCCTGCGCCTGCGCGGGTGATGCAATTGCCGTGGCTGCAATCGCTCCTGCAACACAAGCGACAATTCTTCGCATTTTCGCCCCTATGCAATCGACTGCTTTCCTAATCGACAGTAGTGCGGGGCTGAATGGCGGGCAATTACGCTGCGGGGTGAACCTCTAATCGCGGAGTGCGATCGCTAGCAGGATCTCCAGCTCCTCGAGGGTGGACTCGGTCGACCGATGGTGGACGCCGACCATCCCTGCTTCGGCCGCGCCTCTGACGTTGATCGCGAGGTCGTCGACGAAGACGCACTCGCTCGGCTGGAGGTCCAGCTGCTCGGCCGTCAGCAGATAGATCTCGTGTTGCGGCTTCGCCAGGCCGACCTCACCGGAGATGATCGTGGCGTCGAACAGGCCATTCCACTGGCTCGGCGGGTGCCACCAGCCGTCCGCGTTGGACAGCAGGGCGGTTTTGAGGCCGGACTGCTTGGCCTTGCGCAGGGCCGTGAGGAGCGGCGGTTCCTTCGCGTTGTCCTCGCCTGGGTCGGTGAGGACGCCGCCATAATCGAGGACCAGGGCTTTGAGCACCTTGGGACGGTACCCACTTTCGTGTGGTTCGCGTCCTGACGCCGGCGGCGCGTCGCCTGGTTCGGCATGCCCCCAGTCGTTCGCCGATTGCCCGCGTACGAGCCTCCGGTCGGTTCCTCGGCGCTGGACTCCATCCCACGACCGCGGCCTCGGCCCGTCTGGGTTGCTCCGCCGGAGGTTCCACCGCCGGATCTGGATGCTGCCCGGTTGATCTGGGTGGTGCTGGAGGTGCTGGACGGGCGGCGGCCTGCTCGGGTGTTGCGCGAGGTCGCGGTGCCCGGGGTGGCGGCTCGGTTGGCAGCGCTGGTCCGGGTGCGGACCACCCGAATGGTTCGGGCGCCTCGGGTCTGTCATCCGTCGCGGTTGGCTGCCGAGATCTCGGTGACCGTGCGGAGGGAGGGACGGGTGCTGGCTGTTGCCGCTCGGGCTGAGCACCAGGGCGGGCGGTGGTGGTTGACCACGTTCGCGGTGCTCGAGTGAGGCCGAAACGCCGCGTGGGCCGCGCTCCCGGAGGAACGCGGCCCACGTGGTGGTGCGGATCCAAGCGTCAGCGGCGCTTGCGGTTCTTCGCCTCCTGGCGAGCGGCCTCACGGCGCTCCCTGCGGGTGGCGCCCTGCTGACCGGCGTCGTTCGAGTCGGCGTGCTGCTCCACGCCGCCGTCCTCCGCCGGGCCGCTGTAGCTCAGGTGCTGCTGGCCGGGGCCGCCGAGGCCCTTGCCGCGCAGGGCGGGCGGGATGGCGTTGCCGCTGGACAGCTGGGCCATGGCCGGGCCCGCGGGGGCCTGGGCCTGCTGCTGGGCCTGCTGCTGGGCGGCCGCCGCGGCGCGGGCACGAGCTCGGGCACCGCCACCACCACCGTTGCCGGAGACCTGCGGGAGGGTCTGCGGGGCCGCGCCCAGGGTCACGGGGACCTCGGGCTCTGCCGCCGGTTCCGGCTCGGCCGCTTCGACCTGGAGGTTGAAGAGGAAGCCGACGGTCTCCTCCTTCAGGGCGTCGAGCATCGCGTTGAACATCTCGAAGCCCTCGCGCTGGTACTCGATGAGGGGGTCGCGCTGCGCCATGGCGCGCAGGCCGATGCCCTCCTTCAAGTAGTCCATTTCGTACAGGTGCTCGCGCCACTTGCGGTCCAGGACGGACAGCAGGACGCGGCGCTCCAGTTCGCGGGTGGCGCCTTCGCCGACGCGGCTGTCGATGTCGTCCTCGCGGGCCTGGTAGGCGTCGAGGGCGTCGGTGACGAGGAGCTCGCGCAGGTACTCGCGGGTGATGTCCTCATCGGACTCGAGCAGTTCCTTGGCGTCCAGCTTGACCGGGTACAGGGTCTTGAGCGCAGTCCACAGCTTCTCGAAGTCCCAGTCCTCGGCGTAGCCGTCGGCGGTGGCGCCGTTGACGTACTCCTCGACGACGCTGATGATCATGTGCTGGACCTGTTCCTTCAGGTCCTCGCCCGCGAGAACGCGGTGGCGCTCGGCGTAGATCACCGTGCGCTGGCGGTTCATGACCTCGTCGTACTTGAGGACGTTCTTGCGGATCTCGAAGTTCTGCTGCTCGACCTGGGTCTGCGCGCTGCGGATGGCGCGGGTGACCATCTTGTGCTCGATCGGCACGTCGTCCGGCACGTTCAGGCGCGTCATGACCATCTCGACCATGGACGCGTTGAAGCGGCGCATCAGCTCGTCCTGCAGGGACAGGTAGAAGCGCGACTCACCGGGGTCGCCCTGACGGCCGGTGCGGCCGCGGAGCTGGTTGTCGATGCGGCGCGACTCGTGGCGCTCGGTGCCCAGGACGTAGAGGCCGCCGGCCTCGCGGACCTCGTCGGCCTCGGCCTTGCCCAGGGTCGTGAGCTCCTCGACGACCTTGGCCCACTCGGCCTCGTACTCCTCCGGCGTCTCCACCGGGTCGAGGCCGCGCTCGCGCAGCTCGTGGTCGGCGATGATGTCCGGGTTGCCGCCCAGCACGATGTCGGTACCGCGGCCGGCCATGTTCGTCGCGACGGTGACGGCGCCCTTGCGGCCCGCCTTCGCGATGATCAGCGCCTCGCGGTCGTGGTGCTTCGCGTTCAGGACCTCGTGCGGGATTCCCCTGCGCACCAACAGCTTCGACAGGTACTCGGAGCGCTCGACGCTCGTGGTGCCGATCAGGACCGGCTGGCCCTTCTCGTGCTTCTCGGCGATGTCGTCCGCGACGGCGTCGAACTTCGCCTCCTCGCTCTTGTAGACGAGGTCGGGCTGGTCGGTGCGCTGCGGCGGGCGGTTCGTCGGGATCGGGACGACGCCCAGCTTGTAGGTCTGGTGGAACTCGGCCGCCTCGGTCTCGGCGGTACCGGTCATGCCGCCGAGCTTCTCGTAGAGGCGGAAGTAGTTCTGCAGCGTGATCGTGGCGAGAGTCTGGTTCTCCGCCTTGATCTCCACGCCCTCCTTGGCCTCGATCGCCTGGTGCATGCCCTCGTTGTAGCGGCGACCGGAGAGCACACGACCGGTGAACTCGTCGACGATCATGACTTCACCGTTGCGGAGGATGTAGTCCTTGTCGCGGTTGTAGAGCTCCTTCGCCTTGAGGGCGTTGTTCAGGTAGCCCACCAACGGCGTGTTCGCCGCCTCGTACAGGTTGTCGATGCCGAGCTGGTCCTCGATGAACTCCACACCGAGCTCGGTGACGGCGACCGTGCGCTTCTTCTCGTCGTACTGGTAGTGGAACGACTTCGACTTCTCCTCGATGACCTCGATGCGGTCCTTCTGGGAGAGCTGCGTGACATCGATGCCGCGCATGCGAGGGGCCAGCCGCGCGAACTCCGTGTACCAGCGCGCCGACTGCTCGGCGGGGCCGGAGATGATCAGTGGCGTGCGGGCCTCGTCGATGAGGATCGAGTCGACCTCGTCGACGATCGCGTAGTGGTGGCCGCGCTGCACGCACTCGTCCAGGCTCCACGCCATGTTGTCGCGCAGGTAGTCGAAGCCGAACTCGTTGTTCGTGCCGTAGGTGATGTCCGAGTTGTACGCGACGCGACGCTGGTCCGGCGTCATCTCGGACAGGATCGCGCCGACGGTCATGCCGAGGAAGCGGTGAACGCGGCCCATCCAGTCCGCGTCGCGCTTGGCGAGGTAGTCGTTCGTCGTGATGACGTGGACGCCCTTGCCCGCGATGGCGTTGAGGTAGACCGGCATGACCGAGGTCAGGGTCTTGCCCTCACCGGTGCGCATCTCGGCGATCTGCCCGAGGTGCAGCGCCGCGCCACCCATGAGCTGGACGTCGTAGGGGCGTTGACCCAGCGTGCGCTTCGCGGCCTCGCGGGCCACGGCGAACGCCTCGGGCAGCAACTCGTCCAGCGACTCGCCCTCGGCGTAGCGCTTGCGGAACTCCTCGGTTTTGGCGCGCAACTCGGCGTCGCTGAGGTCGACCACGTCATCTTCGAGGCCGTTGATGGCGTGTGCGATGTTGCGGAGGCGCTTGAGCATCTTGCCCTCGCCGGAGCGGAGCAGTCGGGACAGCACCATCTGGATAGACCTCATCACCTGTATCGCGGCGCGCCCACGTCGGACGCCTTTCCCCTGCCCATCGTAGGCAAGTCGCCAAGATGTGCGCACAGACACAGGCGGATTGGTCCCCGTGACGTGGTATGCCCAGGTCACGAGCCATTTCTTCGATCTTTCCCGGCCCGCCTGCCGCCGTGCCCCCGAGCTCGGCTACTGGTGTGGTGAACGCATGAGGGCCGCGTAAAGGTTCCTGGTCGGCTCAGATTCACCTTCACGGTGAACGCCGCAGGTCGTTCGAGCCTGCGCAGACGCGCGCCGCCGCCCCGCACACGAGGGGTGCGGGGCGGCGGCGGTCGAAGGGTGTGTGGTTACCGGGTCAGGCCAGCCTGATCACGCCGTAGTCGAATCCCTTCCGGCGGTAGACGACGCTCGGGCGCCCGCATTCGGTGTCTGCGAACAGGTAGAAGTCGTGTCCGACCAGTTCCATCTCGTAGAGGGCCTGGTCGACGGTCATCGGTTTGGCGGCGTGCTCCTTTTCGCGTACGACGCGTCCGGGCAACTTGTCATCGAGGCCGTCGTCCCAACGCTGCGCGGGCACTTCCGCCATGCCCTCGTAGTCGGCCTCGGGTGCGTCGAGCACCGCGGTCTTCGCGCGGCGTGACGTCATGCTTTCGCCGGCAGACGGGCCATCGACCAGCCCGCTTGTCGCTTCCGCCACCGAGATCGGGGCCCTGGCCCCGTGGTGGACTCGCCTGCGGTCGTGCGACCGACGCAGGCGGTTCTCGAGCTTCGCGACCGCAGAATCGAGCGCGGCGTAGAAGTCACCCGCACAGGCTTCGGAACGGACCACGGGTCCACGTCCCTTGCCGGTGATTTCGACTCGCTGGCAGTTCTTCGACTGTCGGCGGTTCGGCTCGTGGAAAAGCTCCACGTCGAAGCGGATGACCTTGCGGTCGTAGCGCTCAAGCCGAGCCAGCTTTTCGGCGACGTGCACCCTGTAGTGATCGGGCACCTCGACGTTGCGGCCCTTAACGACGATGTCCATACACGACCTCCCTCGCTTTGCTGCGAGCTTTGGCTGGACTGCATTCAGAGCGCCGTGGCGATCTTCAGATCGCGTTGTGTCGCAGAGGGTCGTCCTCCGCAGGTCTCACGGCGCCAGGGTCATGGGCTGTTCGCCTCCTCCCCGCGGGCCGGGAACGCTGATAGCGGTGCACGTTAGCTTGGGATTCACCGTCGCGTAAGCCCCCTTGCCGGGGGAACGACGAGATTTTTTGTTGACTACGCAGCGCGACGACAGCGCGTTGCCAGTCGTGTCCCGAGCGTGCCACGAACCCTGCTCACCGGCATCTCGCTCACCCGTCCGGCGCAGACCCGACCCGGCACTCGACGGCAGTCTCGCTGCGTCGAACGGGTCCAGTCGCGGCCTCATACCCAGCCAACGGGTGACCCCCGCGTCATGTTCCCGAAACCTCGAAGAGATCGATTCCGAAGCGCTTAGCGGCGGCTGACGGCACTTCTTGCAACTGAACTGATCGGTGCCGATGACCGATCACGAGCCAGTCACGCCCGGCTGAACGGGGGATTTCGCCCAATCACGGACAAGGCGTTGATCACCGCCGACGTCGGGCATACCCGGTATTTCCAGTAATAACCGCTGGTCAGCTCCACATGTGAATAATCGTTAACTCGGGGGGTCGTGGCGCGGCGGTTGATCTCGGTCTCGCGTGGCCCGCGCGTGGTGTGTGGCCGGGGTGTGTTCGAGGCGTGCTGAGACGTCGAACCTGCGGACGCCTCAGTTCTGAAACATTGGCTCGTTGTCGTTGGGACGAACGGGTCGAAACGAGTTTCCGGATCTTGGGGCTTCGTCACAGCAGTCGTACCGAGCTGGGCTTATGCGTCCAACCTGGACCCAAGGGAGATCGACAACGAAACAGGAACTTCACCCTTGTGGGCGGTGCCGAAAGTCCCCACCCGTTTTTTGTCAGACCCCGTCACCATCCTTGTCCCCATGACCGCACTCGACCTGCTCCTGCCGCCCTCCTGCGCCGGCTGCGACCGCCCCGGCACCGCCTGCTGCGCCACGTGTCTCGACGACTTCGGGCCACCACGCCGAATCCAGGTGTCCGGTGTCGGGCCTCCAGTGTGGGCGCTGGCCGCCTATCACGGCGCCGCAAGGGAACTGGTGCTCGCCTTCAAGGAACGCGGCGCACGGGCGCTCGTGGCCTGGTTCGGCGCCATGGTGGCGGCGGCACTGGTCGGCGTGGGGCCTCGACCGTGGACGCTCATCCCCGCACCGTCACGGCGAAGTGCGGCGCGCGAGAGGGGTGGCGATCACATGCTCCGCATCGCTCGGGCCGTTGAGATCGCTCGGGTGGGGCCGGTGCTGAGGCTTGCGGATGGTGTGCGCGACTCGGTCGGGCTTGGAGTTGGGGAGCGGAGGCGGAACCTGGAGGGCCGGGTTCTGGTCCACGGCAGACCGCCGCCGGGGACCACGGTGGTGCTGGACGATGTGATCACCACGGGGGCTACGGCTGCGGCTTGCGTTCGGGCGTTGCGGGGTGTGGGGGTGCGCACGGATGCGGTGCTTGTGCTGACGTCGGCGCGGCCCGCTCCGCCGGGGTAGGGGGTCGGCGCGACGATCGCTCGGTGGGCATTCGTTCGCGGGATGGGGCCACGGCGGGGCGTGCGGGACGGGACCGCGGCGAGGCTGCGGGATGTGACCCGCCGCGGGTCCGTGGGATGAGTCCACTGCGGGGCCGCGGGATGTGACGCATTGCGGGGTCGTGGGATGTGACCCTCGCGAGTGCGACCGCCTCAGCCTGCTTCGGTGCGTTGTGTCGGGCAGGAGTTCGCACGTACGCCGCACCCGCACCATGCGCGGGCTCAATCCGCCGCACCCCACCATGCGCGGACTCGAGCCGACGCGCCCACGCCGCCCACAGGCTCGACGCGCCACACCAACGACGCCGCCCGCAGGCTTGGGGCGCCAACAACACCGCCCGCGGACTTGGGGCGCCGCACCCACTCCGCGCCCAACCACTGCCCGGCGCGCTCAGCCTGGGTAGAACACCATCGCGCCCGCCGACACCCGGATCGAGCTCGACTTCCACACATCGGTGATGTCCGACGCCGACCACAACCCCGACGGGTCGATCACCTGCACCTGGCGCGCAGGGGCCGCCGCCACCGAGCCCACCGGCACGTTGAGGTTGGACTGGCTGTAGCGGTCGAGCTTGAAGCCGTCGGTGTAGACCTTCGTCACCGGCAACGAGGGCAGGGAGGAGGAGACGACCAGCACGTCCTGGGAGAGCCAGTCGATGGACTGCACGGCCGAGCCCAGCGTGGACTGCTGGATCTGGCGGGGCGTGCGCAGCGCCACGTCCTGGTCGTTGCGCACCACGGATGCGAGGTAGAGCTTGCCGCTGATCACCAGGGCCGCGCGGGTGCCGTCGCGGGACAGGCGCAGGTCGCTGATCGGGCCGAACTGCTGCAGTTCGGTGATGTTGACGCCCTTGGCCGTCCAGCCGCCGTTGTCGGCTCGGGTCACGCGGGCGACCGAGGTGCCGTCCACCACGGTCCAGAGTTCGCTGCCCGGTTCCTTGGGGCCGCTCGACAAGAGCCATGTGGGGCGGCTCAGGGTGTTCGCGCGGAAGTCCACTTCGGACAGTTCCTGCTCCAGCTCCCCCACGCGCAGCCGCATCCCGCCGCCGGCTCGGGAGACCACGGCCAGGCGAGAACCGTCGAGTGACTGCGCAGCCGAGACCGCGCTGTACGAGCCGTTGCCCGCGGGGCCCTTGATCGGGTTGCCGTCGGTCAGCGACTTGATCGCGCCGTCCACCACGAGCATGCCCTGGAGGTTCGCGTTCAGCGCCAGCAAGGATTCGCCCGCGATCGCCGAGACGTCGGACGGCCGGTAGTCGCGCTGGTCCGGCAGGATCTGCTGGCCGTCCACGAGCACGCGCACCCGCGAGGTCGTGACGCCGGACAGCGACTTCACGACCTGCGCGACGATCTGCTTGCTCTTCTCCGGCGTGAGGTCCTTGCCCACCTTGGTGAGGTTTACCTCGAGCGCGCCGTCGTCGGCTTCTCTCGTGTCCGAGACCGTGCTGGCGTCCGGGCTGATCGCGCTCTTCAGCGTGTCCCGCACGGTGTCGCCGGGGCCCTTGATCAGCAGCTCCGTGACGCGCGTGGGGATGCTCAGGGCCGGCGGGATCACGACGTACCGCGGATCCGGCGCCAGCACGCTGAACTCCGGGTTGTAGAAGTACAGCGTCACCCTGCGGTAGTTGTTGTTGAAGATGTTCAGCGGCAGGTAGACGGCCGACGGCGCTTCCGAGATGCGCCACTGGTTCTCGCTGTTGCGCTCCACCTTCACCGGCTCGCGGAGGTCGCCGATCTCCGGCACGAACGCGTTGTCGCCGCCCAGCCGGCCGACTCGCTTTCCCTGCAGCAGCACGATCTGCGTCTTGTCCTGCGGCGCCGGCGAGGTCGGCACCGTCGAGAAGGCCGACTCGATGATGACCGGGCTCTTGGCGTTCCAGTTCTTGCTGGCTTCCGGCGTCATGTACGCGCGGGCCGCCCCGTAGTCGCCGTCCGGGTTCGAGGCCGCGTCGATGAATTCGCGCACGAGCGTGTACGGGTCGATGCCCTGCCGCGGTTCGGGCGCGGTGGCGGTGTTGCTGGCCTTGTTGTCCTTCGGCCCGATCGGCTTCGGCTGGGTGTTCGTCGGGATCGCCGCGCACCCCGCGAGAGTCACGAGGACGAGCACGAGCAACGCCAGCCTTTTCACCGCACTTCCTCCGAAACCTCAGACGCGGGAACGCCGTCCACCGGCTCCGCGGGCTGCCAGGTGATCTCCGCCTCGGTCAGCTCGACCTCTTCCGGGGTCTCCGCCACGGCCGGTTCCTCCACCAGCGCAACGGGTGCGAGCGCGATCGCGGGTGCGAGGGGCAGTGGGCTCTGGCGCACTTCCTCGCCGTGCCTGCGCGGCAGCGTCAGCCGGAACACGGCGCCGTGGCCGGGTTCGCCCCACGCCTCCAGCCAGCCGCCGTGCAACCGCGCGTCCTCCAGCGAGATCGACAGGCCCAGGCCCGTGCCGCCGGTGCGGCGGTTGCGCGACGGGTCGGCGCGCCAGAAGCGACTGAACACCAGCTCTGCCTCACCCTGGCGCAGACCGACCCCGTGGTCCCGCACGGTGATCGCGACGGCGTCGTCGTTGCCGCGCATGGTGAGCTCGACCGGCTGACCCTCGCCGTGGTCGATGGCGTTGGCGAGCAGGTTGCGCAGGATCCGCTCCACGCG
Organism: Lentzea sp. NPDC005914; assembly: GCF_040629405.1. Lineage (NCBI taxonomy): Bacteria > Bacillati > Actinomycetota > Actinomycetes > Pseudonocardiales > Pseudonocardiaceae > Lentzea > Lentzea sp. NPDC005914. The sequence continues at coordinate 105,566 of NZ_JBEXVQ010000014.1, forward strand.
CCGGGAGTCGAGCTCGGCGATGAGCTCGAAGTCCGGCAGGTCCAGCACCACCGGCGAACCGGCGCTGGTCGAGATCGCGCGCACCGAGTCGTGCGCACGGCGGGCCAGCACGCGGATGTCGACCTGTTCGGCGGTGAGTTCCTCGACACCGGCGTCCAAGCGGGAAATCTCCAGCAGATCACCCAAAAGCGACTCGAACCGGTCCAGCTCGTCGACCAGCAGCTCGGTCGAGCGGGCGAGTCCGGCGGGGAACTGTTCACGAGAGGCGTGCAGGACGTCCGCGGCCATGCGGACCGTCGTCAACGGCGTGCGCAGCTCGTGCGAGACGTCCGAGGTGAAGCGGCGCTGCAGCTGGCCGAACTCCTCCAGCTGCTTGAACTGGGCCTGGATCGACTCGGCCATCTCGTTGAACGACTCGGCGAGACGCGCCACGTCGTCCTCGCCGACGACGTGCATGCGTTCGTGCAGAACGCCATCCGCGAACCGTTCCGCGACCTCGGCGGCCTGCCGCACCGGCCGGACCACCTGGCGCGTCACCAGGTTCGCGATGAGAGCCAGCAGGATCAGCAGCACGATGCCACCGACGGCCAAAGTGGACTGGACGACCTCGGCGGTCCGCTGCTCGGCGGTCAGCGGGAAGATCAGGTACAGCTGCATCGAGCGCGCGGACGTGCTCATCGGCAGACCCACGACGAAGAGCGTGGTCGCCTTGCCACCGCGCTGCACAGTGTGGATCTGCGTGGCCTCGCCACCGAGCTCGACCATGTCGCGCAGACCGCGCGGAACGTCCTCGAGAGGCCCGACGGACGGCACACGCCCCGCGCTGTTCGCACCCTGCCCGTCGGCCAGCACGGGCTCGAACGCGCCGGCACCCGCCGTCGTGGCGTCCGTGCCGGCGCCACCGACGGCGAGCTTGTTGATGGCGCTGGTGAACCGCGTCTGCACGCTGTCCGGGCCGGGGTTCAGACCGACCAGGTCGGCCTGGATCAGGTTGCGCGAGGCCATCGCCTGGCGCACCGCGGCCTCGTCCTTGGTGTTCAGCAGCTGGTTGGTGATCTGCATCTGCAGGACCATGCCCAGCACGAACACCACGGCCGACGACAACGCGAGCGTGGACACCACAACGCGCAGCTGCAGCGAACGACGCCACAGATCCCCAAACGCGGCCCATCGCTTACGCGCTTCCTCGACGAGGAACTGCGCCTTCGCGACGACCGGCCGAACGAACTTCATACGCCACCTGTCACGGAGGGCCGGCCTTGTACCCGACACCGCGAACAGTCAACACCACCTCAGGGTGCTCCGGGTCCCGTTCGACCTTGGAACGCAGCCGCTGCACGTGGACGTTCACCAGGCGCGTGTCTGCGGCGTGGCGGTAGCCCCACACCTGCTCGAGCAGCACCTCGCGGGTGAACACCTGGCGCGGCTTGCGGGCCAGCGCGACGAGGAGGTCGAACTCCAGCGGCGTGAGCTGGATCGGCCTGCCCTCGCGCAGCACCTCGTGGCCGGGGACGTCGATCGTGAGGTCGCCGATCTGCAGCACCTCGGACGGCTCGGCCTCCGTGCGGCGCAGGCGCGCCCGGATGCGGGCCACCAGCTCCTTGGGCTTGAACGGCTTGACCACGTAGTCGTCCGCGCCGGACTCGAGGCCCAGCACCACGTCGACCGTGTCGCTCTTCGCGGTGAGCATCACGATCGGCACGCCCGACTCGGACCTGATCGCCTTGCAGACGTCGATGCCGTTCATTCCCGGCAGCATCAGGTCGAGCAGCACCAGGTCGGGCTTGAGCTCGCGCAGCGCGGGCAGGGCACGAGCACCGTCGGCGACCACCGCGGTGTCGAAGCCCTCCCCGCGCAACACGATCGTCAGCATCTCCGCCAGGGCGGGGTCGTCATCGACGACGAGCACGCGTGCCTTCATACTCAACATCGTCGCACTCCCGGTTGCGCGTTCGCGCACCACCCACGTTCCGTTGCCGCTGGTGGCGATGTGCGTTCGTTCGGTAACCGGCCGGAACTGTCGCTCCACGTACCCCACCTAACCCGATTTGGCCTGCTCGCCGCGCCTGCCGTTGCCGGAGTATCCGCGCGACGCTCACCTTTCGTTACCTGGTGTTGTCAGACCGTGCGGATGGCCGAGGCCAGCCAGATGCGCGCATCACCCACCTTCCGCGGGTCGGTGATCGCCGGCACCGGGCGGTGGTGCCGCGCGGCGAGGTCGACCTGGTGCGTCACGGCGGCGTGCCAGCCGTACCCGCCCAACCACTCGATCGGGTCGTCCACGTCGGACTGCCAGCGGGCGTCCAGCGCGTCGAACCGCTCCTGCACGGGTCTCATCTGCGGCAACTCGCGGAACTCGCGGTTGACGTGTTCGAGCGCGAGCGTGCTGCCACGGGCGGACAGCGCGCTCACCCAGTACATGATCTGCTCGCCGGCGTCCGGCGGCAGGAACATGAACAGGCCCTCCAGCAACCACGCTGTGGGCCTGTTCGGGTCGAGTCCGGCGTGGATGAGCGCTGTGGCCCAGTCCTCGCGCAAGTCGCAGGGGACGACGACTCGTTCGCAGACGGGGTGGGCGCCGAGATCGTCCAGAGCGTCCTCCTTGAACTCGACCATCTCGGGCAGGTCGAGCTCGAAGAGTGTTGTGCCGGGCGGCCACGGCAGCCGGAACGCTCTGGTGTCGAGGCCCGCCGCCATGATCACGACCTGGGGCTGGGCCGAGCTGAGGAGCTGGTCGTCGAAGTACCGGGTGCGCAGGACGAAGTGCTCTCCCGCGAGGGTTCGGACGCCGTTCAGGTCGTTCGCGGAGCCGGCGGCCTCCACGAGTCCTGCGGCCAGTGGATCTTCGAAGAGGCGGCGGAGATGACGTTGCTCATTGGCGCGGGCGGCAGCGATCAGAACAGCCGTACGGGCGACTCCGACCGGGGGGCGCTGCAGAACACGCTTCAAATTGTAATCTCCTATTCACTCACAGTAACGTGCCGGATTCACGATCGTGTCAACCGGTACGCACGTGAGCGACCACTCAAGGAGTGAAGAGTGGTTCCAAAAGCGAAGAAAACTTCACGTTTGACCGCCCGTCGACCACTTGCCACGGGGACAGCCAGTTGATGTTCGCCAATCCGTCGTAGACGACACCGCACCTGGCCTGCAGCCCGCCGTCGGACTCGTAGAGGTCCCGGGCACGGGTGTCGTCGTCCTGCTCGCGCTGGGCGGCACGTTCGGCCGCGACCTCGACGGGCACGCGGAGCAGCAGCTGAAGATCGGGAACGGGCAGCCCGAAGCGCTCGATCTCCAGCGCGTGGACCCACCGGACGAACTCGCCGTGCTCGTCCTGGTGCAGGCGCGCGGCGCTGTACGCGGCACTGGACGCCACGTAGCGGTCGAGCAGCACGACGTCGTACTTCTCCAGGTCCGCGCGGATCTGGTCGGCCGCGCCGCGCCGGTCCAGCGCGTACAGCACGGCCATGCCGTAGACGGAGTCGCTGAGGTCGCCGATGGTGCCGTAGAGGGCGTCGCGGACCAGGTCAGCGTGCACGCTCTGGCCGTAGCGCGGGAACGCGTGGCTGGTCACGGTCCTGCCCTGGGCGTGCAGCGCCTCGGTCAAACCGCTGGCGAGAGTCCGCTTGCCGGCACCGTCAAGACCTTCGATCACTACGAGCTTTCCCACGGCCGAACCCTAACGGGATCGCACCCCGCCACTCACACGGCCGCAGCACATCCCCCACACGGGCGAAATCCGATCTTTCGATCACCAGAACGAGTGACTACGGTGAACAGTCACACGGCGCGTGTGGTGAAGGGTAGGTGCCGCGGTGGCCGCGGAATCCGGGCACGCCGAGTCGGTCAACGAACCGATCGGTCACCCGACCGGGAGTCTGCCGACCCCGCTCGCCGAGACGCTGCGCTACGGGCCGTTCCACCGCGCCCTGCGCGAGGCGATCGCCCACCGAGGCCTCTCGCTCGCCCGGCTGCGCGCCCACCTCGAACAACTCGGCGTCCAGGTAGGCCAGTCGACGCTCTCGTACTGGCAACGCGGCCTGCGCCACCCCGAGGTCCCCCGCGCCATCAGCACGGTGCGCGCGCTGGAGTCCGTGCTTCGTCTACCGCCGTCGTCGCTCCTCGACCTGATCGGCCCGCGCAACGCGAACACCTACCTGCCGCGACCTGTCGCGACCTGGCCGGAGCCCGCGCCGCTGCTCGCGACGTTCGACTCGGTGCCGGAAGCGGCGCGGGGCAACGCCGATCTCGAGGTGCTGTCCGTGCACGACACCGTGCAGCTGGGCATGCACCGCGAACAGCGCTCGATCACGACGCGGCTGGTCGTGCGGGCGGTGCGGCAAGGCCCCGACAGATACCTGGCGCTGCACCTCGGCGACGACGGTTCGCTGATCGAGAACGCCATGGTGAGAGCCGGTGAAGGCTGCCGTCAGGGCCGTCTGCGCAGGGAGAGCGCTTCTCGCCACCTGGCCGTGGAGATGCTGTTCGACCGGCGGCTCTCGGCCGGCGAGGAGCACGTGTTCAGCTTCACGATCGTCGACGACACCGGCGGCGCGTCTCCTGGGCACCACCGGACGTTCCGCGAGACCAGCGGTTCGTACCTGGTGCAGCTGTCGTTCCACCGGCGCGCGATGCCCGCGCGCTGCCTCAAGCAGTTCCGGGCCTCGGCCGACGCCACGCCGGTCGACGTCGAGGAGCTGGTGTGCGGGCTCGGCGGCGTCGTCAGCGCGTACTTCGGCGACGTTGGCCCCGGTATCGCGGGCATCGCCGTCGAGTGGAGTTAGGCCCGGGGTCTGGGGTGTCCCCAGAAGACACTTCGAACGACGGGGTCCGCGCGTTCTGCGGACACACGTCCCCTGAGTGAGGCGAGGAAAGCGAGAGGGCTAAAGACCGGCGGTCCGAAGACCCTTCCGGTTCCGGAGTTAGAAGGAAGCCCCCTCATGGCCTCGCTTGTGCCACGGTAGCAGCGGGGCCCTCAGTCCGACAGCATGTTTCCGAGATCGGCCACGGTGGTCACGCCGCCGGACTCCGAGCGCGCGAGTCCAATGTGGATCGCTGTACTGTCCGAAGTGGAACCCTTGCGCTCGAACAGTTCTTCGATCCTGCGTACGGTGAAGTACCTGCGGTGCAACGCCGCCGAAGCGATCAGCTTGACCAGGTCGCGGTTCTGCTCGACCCGGTTGCCCCACGGGTTGCCGCGCAGGTAGAGGTGCAGCCAGGTGCCGAACCAGAGGTCGCCCTGCCGTTCGAACATCACCGGCAGCGCGACCTTTCCCTTGCCGCGCATGGACGACCGCGCGCGAACCGTGCTCGGCTCGAACGGCTGACCCATCTGGTCGAGGTCACGGCTCATGAACCCGAACGTCGACTCGGCGACATCGTCGAATCCCTCACCCGCGTAGACGTTCACCTGCGGCACGACGTACTTCGCGCCGAACGCGTCCCGGTGCAGGTCGAGGAACTCCGTCGCACCGTGCGTCGCATCGGTGAGGTCACCGGAGTGAAAGGCCCCTTCCTCCTTGAGGTTCGTCCACGACACCTGCCCCTTGAACTCGAACTTCTCGTTGAGCAGCACCGCGGACAGGTCGTAGTCGGTGCGCTTGGACTTCTGGCGCCAGTGCACGAAGAACCGCAGCGCATCACCTTCGAGCCACAGCTTCGAGCCGCGCGGCAGCACGCCGAAGCCGTCCTCGGTGGCCGTGCCGGACATCGGCACGACGACGTCGAGCACCTCCGGGTCGACGGTCAGCGACGAGTAGTCCGGCAGCCTGCGCACGAGCTCGGCCTCGACGACCTCGACGATCGCCGCGGCATCGATCGCAGGACGAGCGTCGTCGGCGATCCACACCTTGCGGCTGCGGTTCGCGAACACCCTTGCGGTGTCGGGCTTTTCACGGTTCGAGAGGTGTTCCAGCACCGACACCAGCACCCGTCCGGACACGTCGGGCACCGCGGTCGCCACTGCTTCGGCGACGTTCGACGCACCGCTCCTGACCAGCCGGTCGACGCTGCGCAGGAGCATGCCTGGCGCTTTCGAGAGGATGCGCAGCGCCAGGTCCGGGTCGTTGTCCGCGAACGCCATCTCGACCTGGCCCGCGAACGATCGGGCGGTCTTCTCCCTGCGCGCCACCGCGAACACGTCCTGAGCGCGCTCGAACGGGTGCTCGTGCGGGTGCAGGCGCTCGCCGAGCCGCTTCCAGGCCTCGCGGTGCTGGTTGACGTCGCCGAACTTGCTCGGCTCCACCTCGTCCAGCGCGGCGAGCAGCGCGCGGCGTTCAGGCCTGCGGAACGAACGGAAGCGGGCGGCTTCGCGCAGCGTGACGTCGCCACCGGACGCCTCCGCGGCCAGGCGCAGGACGTCGGTGACCGTGTCGATGCCGGTCAGCGGCCGCTGCGCGACGAGGCGGGCGGCGTTGAGGATCGCGCGGTTCTCCCTCGTGGGAACGGCTTCCGGCACGACGTCGAGGCGCTGCGTCGCCAGTTCGCCGAGCAGCGTGCGGTCGTCCTCGCCGAGCGGGATCGGACTCGCCGCGAGCTCCAGGTACAGGCGGGTGATCTCCTCGTCGAGGGTGCCGCCGAGGTGCAGGACCGTCATGCGGTCCTTGAGCGACGGGATCAGCTCGTCGTGCCGGGCGAGCATTTCCTCGTACGTGTGCTGGACGCGGCCGTACTTGGGCAGGTCGAGCAGGTTGCCGTTGAACTCGGCGACGTCCTCGATGCACGCCGCCCAGAACTCGAACGTGTCCGGCACGTTGTGCGGGAAGTCCTTGAAGTACGGGTTGTGCTGGGCCTGCGCGCCGACCAGTTCCTTGACCGCGCGGATGACGTCCTGCGCGTACTCCTCGGCGTTGGTGACGCCGGAGATGTGTTCGATCAGCTCGCGCGAGGCCTTGAAGCCGACCTTGATCAGCGCGGCGTCGAGCTGTCTGGCGGTCGTGCCGCCATCACCCCGCGCGCCGTCCGACAGAGGCACGCGCAGGGTCTTCTTGATGATGGTCGTCCGCACCTTGCCAGTAAAACCCGCACGTCAACCGAGTTCCGCGACCACTTTCCCGTACTGCGCGCGGTCGAACCGATACGGCCCGAAGCCGCTGTAATCGCGATCTTTGCGGCGTGGATGGCGGAACTCGTCCCAGACGACCGTGTGCTCGTCGGCGGTGATGCGCGCGTAGAGCGGCCAGCAGTCCGCGTGGCCGCACGAACAGCCGAGCACCAGGACGTCCCCGCCGGGCCGGAACGGCTTGTCCCCCAGCTCGGACTTGAGGAAACCGCCGTACATCTCACCGGCGGGCCGCATGTCCTCGAGCGTCTCGAAGATGTCGACCCACTCGACGAGGGGCGTGCCGTCGATCAGCGGCACGACCGCGTCCTCACCCCAGACCTCGTGCCTTTCCGTCGTGAAGCCGAACTCGTTCACGGTGGCAGCGTAAGTCCACCCGTTTGGGCACGGTGTTGTTTTTCCTCCATCACCTAACGTCGAGTTCCATGAACGGCGATCCGTCCACTCCGTACAGCCGTGACCTGGGCGACGAGCTGCGCCAGGTGCGGGAGCGCTTCACGACGTTCCGAGGGCGGAAGATCGCCCGGATGCTCGGCTGGGACCCCGGCAAGGTCTCGAACATCGAGCACGGCAAGGTGCGGGCGAGCGAGATCGACATCGTCCAGTACCTGGGCCGATGCGGGCGCCCGCAGTCGTTCATCGAGGACTTCCTCGACCGCTACCGCTCAGCGTTCGATCCCTACTTCGTGCAAGTGCCGACGAACTTGCGCACGGTGACGATGGCCGAGTCGAGCGCCGACAAGATCACCAGCTTCAGCATGACGTCCCTGCCTGGCCTAGCGCAGACGAAGGACTACGCGTGCGCTCTGTTCCAGGCCCGCGGCACGACTGCGCCGGAGGTCATCGAGCGGGAGGTTCGTTTCCGCATGGAACGGCAAGCGATCCTGCTGCGGCCCAATCGCCCCACGGCCACCTTCTACGTTCATGAGTACGCTCTGCGGCTCAAAGTCGGCAGTGACAAGGTCATGGAAGAACAGCTCAAGCGGCTGCTCTTCCGCACTCATGTCATCCGGGTCGTGCCTGAATCAGTTGGTGCGGCAGGTGCCCTCAACGCCGAGTACCAGCTGTGGGAGTACGAGAAGCGCGGCAGTGTGGCCTACACGGAGTCGGACCTCGCCCAGGTGTTCGTGCAGGATCTCGCAGGAATCAGGCACTGCAAGGCGATCTTCGCGGTCCTGGATAGGAACGCGCTCGATGAGGAACAATCGCGGTTGATGGTGGCGGATCTCGCCAGTCGATCGCGGGAGGACCTCAGTGGCCGGAGACTGCACCTGGCGTAAGAGCAGCTACAGCGGCGGCTCGGAAGGGACCGCGTGTGTCGAGGTGGCGTTTGCCCAGGTCGTGCGCGTGCGTGACTCGAAGAACGCCGTCGGCCCCGAGCTGAAGTTCAGCGTCGAGGCCTGGCAGGGGTTCATCGAAGCTCGGTAGGCAGCGGCAGGTCCAGCGCCTCCAGGAACTGCGCCGTCTTGAGCTCGACGAACACGTCGACGTCCTCGACGTCCTGTTCGTCTTCCAGCGAGAAGTCGTCAGGATTCTCGTCGGAGGCCAGGTAGCCGAGCAGGTCTGCCTGCTTGGCGGTGACGTCGCCCGAGTTCTGCAGCGCCCACCACGCTGCCAGCCCCGCCGCCTCGCGAAGGACGTCGGTGGGGTCGGACGCGTTGGGGTTCTCGAAGTAGGTGCGCGGCGTCAGGCCGAGGTAGGCGACGCCGGTGCCCGGACCAGCGGGCGCGTAGACGACCGAGGTGATGTCGCTGTCGTGGATGTCGATCCACAGCGACGGCTCCGCCAGCGGCGGCAGCTCGCCCTCAGACAGCGTCTTCCACTGGCCGTGCTCGTAGGCGTAAGTGCCGAAGAATCCCACGCGGACATGAAACAGGGGTCCCCCGCGACGCGCGCGGGAGACCCCTGAAAAACCGGCTCAGTAGCGGTAGTGGTCCGACTTGTACGGGCCCTCGACGTCGACGTCGATGTACTCGGCCTGCTCCTTGGTCAGCTTGGTGAGCTGGCCGCCGAGCGCCTCCAGGTGGATGCGGGCGACCTTCTCGTCCAGCACCTTGGGCAGGCGGTAGACCTCGTTGTCGTACTCCTCGTGCTTGGTGAACAGCTCGACCTGCGCGATCACCTGGTTGGAGAAGGAGTTCGACATGACGAACGACGGGTGGCCCGTCGCGTTGCCGAGGTTGAGCAGGCGGCCCTCGGACAGCACGATGATGCTCTTGCCGCTGGGGAAGACCCACTCGTCGACCTGCGGCTTGATGTTGTTGCGGCGCACGCCGGGGTAGCGGGCGAGGCCGGCCATGTCGAGCTCGTTGTCGAAGTGGCCGATGTTGCCGACGATCGCCTGGTGCTTCATGTTGGCCATGTGCTCGACCGTCACGACGTCCTTGTTGCCCGTCGTGGTGATGATGATGTCGGCCTTGTCGAGGACGTCCTCGAGGCGCTGGACGTCGTAGCCGTCCATGGCGGCCTGCAGGGCGCAGATCGGGTCGATCTCGGTCACCACGATGCGGGCGCCCTGGCCGCGCAGGGACTCCGCCGCGCCCTTGCCGACGTCGCCGTAGCCGCAGACGACCGCGACCTTGCCGCCGATCAGGACGTCGGTGCCGCGGTTGATGCCGTCGATCAGCGAGTGGCGGATGCCGTAGCGGTTGTCGAACTTCGACTTCGTCACGGCGTCGTTGACGTTGATCGCCGGGAACAGCAGCTCACCGGCGGCGGCCAGCTGGTACAGGCGCATGACGCCCGTCGTGGTCTCCTCGGTGACGCCGCGGATGCCGGCCGCGATGTTCGTCCACTTCTTGCCGTCCGCCGCGACCGACGCGCGCAGCGTCTCGAGGATGATCTTCCACTCCTCGGCGTCGTCGTCCTCCGCGTTCGGGACGACACCGGCCGCCTCGTACTGCACGCCCTTGTGGACCAGCAGCGTCGCGTCGCCGCCGTCGTCCAGGATCATGTTCGGGCCCTTGCCGTCCGGCCACGTGAGCATCTGCTCGGCCGTCCACCAGTACTCCTCGAGCGTCTCGCCCTTCCACGCGAAGCACGGGATGCCCTTGGGCTCCTCCTCCGTGCCGTACGGGCCGACGACGACGGCCGCGGCCGCGTGGTCCTGGGTCGAGAAGATGTTGCAGGAAGCCCAGCGCACCTCGGCACCCAGGTCGACCAGCGTCTCGATGAGCACGGCGGTCTGGATGGTCATGTGCAGCGAGCCCGAGACGCGCGCACCCTTGAGCGGGTACACCCCGGAGTACTCGCGACGGAACGCCATCAGGCCGGGCATCTCGTGCTCGGCCAGGCGGATCTCCTTGCGGCCGAACTCGTGGAGCGAGAGATCGGCGACGGCGAAGTCGATCCCGTTGCGGGTCTGCAAGCGGTCCGCAGTCATTGCGAAGTCCTCCATAGGCACTTCAGAGAGGGTGTCGTCCGACCATACCGCCCGCCGATGCACCACTATGACCCCTACTTCGGGTGAGGGAGGTCTCGGGTGTTGATCGCGGGCCCGGACACGCGTGTCGTCGAGCTGCGGGTGCACGGCGTGCAGGGCACGACGCCGCAGACGCTGGTCGACGCCGTCGCGGCCGTGGACGTTGCGGGAGACGGACTCGGGCGGATCGTGCGCCCGGCGGACAGACTCCGCAGGCCCGCGCCGGGTCCGGTGCTGCAGACCGAGGGCCGCCCCGTGCCCCGCGTGGTTGAGGGGTATCTCTGGGGTGGCATGACGTCCGGAGGTGTGGCCAAGGCCACGTGGGCGCTGCTCTTCCCGTTCAGCATCGCGAACGTCGCGCACTGGATGCTGCCTCCCGTTCCCGAGCAGAACCTGCCCGCTCACCTGCTCGGACTCGGTCTGCGGTCGTTGCTGCGGGTGTTCGCGCTGCTCCTGACAGCGCTGCTGGTCGCGCAGGTCTCGATCGTGAGCCTCGACCTGCTCGCCGCCCAGTGTCTGCGGCCTGGTGCCGAGTGTCTGACCAGCATCCCGGCCGAAATGCGAGTGTTCCCCTGGTTCCGCACGTTTCTGGGACTTCTGCCAGTCGTCGTGCTGATCTCGGTGATGCGCCGCATCTCGCACGTCGAGTGGCGGATCGAGCGCCGTGAGATCGCCGAGGCGGAGGACCAGGAGAAACAGCCCGCCTCCGGACTGCCGGGCGCGCACGTCGCCACCGACCCGGACACGCCGGCGTTGCGGTCGCTGCACGTCGTCACGGCGTTGGCGGTGGTCTCGCTGATCGCGCTGGGCGGGCCGTTGAAGCAGCTCACGGCGTCAGGGTCGATGGGCGTGGCCATCACCGTGGCGTGGGTTGTCGCGATGGTGTTCATCGGGCTGTCGGTGCTCGGTGTGCTGCTGCTCGACGATCCGACCGGTGGTGCTCCTCATCGCGGTGGACGGTGGTTGCGGGCAGCTCTGGGCCGGAAGCCTCGGCGGGCGTTGATGGTGTTGTCGGCGCTTCTCGTGCTGACGACGCTGGGGCTGCAGGAGCAGTTGCCGACGCAGGTGCCAGGGGCGGACGTGACCGTGCAGATCGTGGCGTTGCTGATGGCGTTCGTGCTGGTGCTGTTCGGGTTGTTGCTGGTGCCGGCCGCTCTGCTGGCTCGCAAGTCCTGGGCTTCGTTGCCGCGTGAGCTGCGGCCCTGGGCCGGTGGGTGGTTCGCGGCGCCGGTGCTGGCGATCGCCGGGCTCCTGGGTGGCGGGTTCGGTGCCGGGATCGCGTTGCCGGTGCGCAAGGCTCTGAGCGATGCGCTTCAACTGCCCGTCGGGTACTCCTACATCACCCTTTTGTGGGGTGTGGCCGGTGCTTTGGCGCTGCTGAGCACGTTCGCGGTGGCTTCGTTCACCGGCGCGGTGCGGTGGCGGGCGTTCCGCAAGGGCAAGGTGTGGGCGCGCGAGGCCTCTTTGCTGCACTCGGGCCGCATGCGTGACCTCCGCACCGCGACGCGCGCGTGGTGGTGGGCTCGCTGGGAACGCAACCACGGTCACCACCTGATCCTGATCATCGCGTCGGTGCTGGTCGTGGGCGCCGTGCTGGCGACCTTGCTGCGGGTGCGGAACGTGCCGCCACACGACTGGATGGTGCCGCTCTCGGCGTTCGGCGTGGGCGTGCTCGGTTTGCTGGCCGTGTCGTTGCTGCGGGCGGTGTACCTGGCGGCGCGGCAGCCGGAGTCCGGGCGGCGGCTGGGGATCATCGCGGACGTGGCGCAGTTCTGGCCGCGCGAGGCGCATCCGATCGTGCCGCCCTGTTACGCCCTGAAGGTCGTGCCGGAGCTGGTTTCCCGGGTGCAGGACCACCTGCGCGATCCCGGCACACGTGTGGTCCTCTGTGGACACTCCCAGGGCTCGCTGCTCGTCGCCGTCGCAGCCGCCCGGTTGCTGGAGGACCTGCCGGCGCACGACCGCGAGCGGATCGGGCTGCTGACGGCCGGGTCGCAGCTGCAGTGGGCGTATCCGCGGGCGTTCCCGGCCGTGGTGCCGCACGCGTCGCTGGCTCGGCTGGCCGGTGGGCTGGACGGGCGCTGGCGGGCGTTGTGCCGGGGCACGGATCCGTTGGGCGGCGCGGTGACGACGTGGCGTCGGCAGGTGTTCGACGGGATGCTGCTCGGGGTCGGGTACCGGGCGGACGGGTCCGAGGGTGCTCTCGCGCCTGCGTTGCGCGGGCCTACCGGGGCGCTGGTTCTCGGGGGCGATCACTGGTTGCCGGATCCGCAGCGGGGGCCGTTTCCCGGGCGGCGGTGGCGGTCCGGGGTGTCGGCGCACTCGGACTACACGTCGGATCCGGAGTGGGATCGGGCGGTGGCGATCGCGGCCGGGCTGCTGGACGTGGACGCACCGGAGGCGCCGCCGTTGCCGTTCGCGCGGAGGCCGGAAACTCGGTCGCGGGACACTCTCTGAGGCTCCTAGCCTGCGTTCATGCTCGCGTACGTCTACGAGGTGACCAAGTACAACCCGATCCATCGTGACGAACGAGGGCACTACAACGGCCCGGTGGAAGCCGCCTACCTGTCGGCGATGGCCGCGTTCGCCGGAGTGGGCGCACGAGTACGACCCGCTGCTCACCGCAGCACTGCCCGATGACGATGGTGTTGTGCGATCCCGTTGGAGGGTCTGAACATGCTGACCGGAGACCTTGTTCGACTGCGGCCCGTCGAGCCCGAGGACGCTGACGCGTTCTTCCGCTGGCACAACGACGAAGAGGTCATGCGGTGGCTGCACAGCTACTACCACTCGTCGTTGGCGTCCGCGCGCAAGCGGTTCGGTGACCGGCAGGAGAACTCGCACGAGCGGGTGACGTTCTGCATCGAGACGCTGGAGGAGCGCAAGCTCATCGGCGTTGTCGTGCTGCGGGACGCGGATCCGATCAACGCGCGGGCCGAGGCCGACATCTACATCGGCGAGAAGGATCATTGGGGCGGCGGCTACGGCACCGATGCGCTGCGCACGGTCTGCCGGTACGGGTTCGACACGATGCGGCTGCACTCGATCGAGCTCTGCGTCGTGGAGGAGAACGCCCGTGCCATCCGGTCCTACGAGAAGGTCGGATTTCAGGTGGACGGGCGGTATCGGCAGTCGTTCTTCCGCGACGGCAAGTGGCACGACGCCCTGCTGATGTGCGTGCTGCGGGACGAGCTCACGTAAGCGCAGGCGCGAGGTGGCTGATCGCCTCGCGCAGATGGTCCTCCACGGACGTCGCAGGCACCACGACCAGGCCGGACGGGCGCAGGTCCACCCACCGCTGCACGCCGATCCGCGCCGCCGCCGACACCGCGGCGGCCAGGACCTCGGCGCCCAGCGGGTCCTTGCCCAGTCGTTCGGCGATCACCTCGGCGATCGGCGGTTCCATGGACGCCGTGGAGTCGAGGTAGGCCTCGCGCAGCGCCGGCGTCGAGTTGATCAGGGCGAGAGCCTCGGACGGCGGTTCGCGGTACTGCTCGGCGAACGCGGTGATGATCGACTCGACCAGGGGCTCGCCCGCGGGACGCGAGCGCAGTGCGGAGGCCACGGCTAGGGCGCGGGTGGCCGTGATGCCCGCGACGATCGCCTGCTCGCGGCTCGCGAAGTAGTTGTTGTAGGTGCGCGGGGAGACGTTCGCCGCCTCGGCGATCTCGTCGACGCGCACGTTGTCGGCGCCCTTCTCCAGGGCGAGGCGCAGTGCGGCGGCCGACAGCGCCGCTCGGGTCTCTGTTTTCTTGCGCTCACGCAGTCCCACGGCGATCACTGTAGAGACCTGTTGCAACACGATCACTACCGATTGACTTTCGATAGATCACTACCGATACTCGATCGCATGATTTCTGAACGCTGGGCGGTGATCGCCCTCCGGTTCTTCCTGGTCGCGCTGTTCGGGATCCTCGTCGTGCTCGAGACGTTGTCGATCCCGGGCTCGTACAGGTACATGGCCGAGCAGAACCCGGACCAGGCCTGGATGAGGTGGCCGTCGACGATCGTCGCGGTGTTCTGGGTGGTGTGCGTGCAGGTGGTGATCGTGGCCACGTGGAAGCTGCTCACGTTGGTGCGCAAGGATCTGATCTTCACCGACGCCGCGATCAGGTGGGTCGACGTGATGGTCTGGGCGATCGCGGCCGCGTGGGTGGTGCTGGTGGGTGTGTTCGTCTACCTCGGCTTCATCGCCGACGACCCCGGGGTGCTGGTGTTGTTCTTCTTGTTCACGACGGGGGTTTCGGTGATCGGGCTCGTGATGATCGTGATGCGGGCGCTGCTGCAACGGGCGACGACGCTGCGCGCCGACATGGAGTCGGTGATCTGATGGCGATCATCGTGCGCATCGACGTCGAGCTGGCCAAGCGCAAGATGAGCGTCGGCGAGTTCGCGGAGAAGGTCGGGCTGACGCCGGCCAACGTCGCGGTGCTGAAGAACGGCCGGGCGAAAGCCGTGCGGTTCAGCACCTTGGAAGCCATGTGCCGGGTGCTGGAGTGCCAGCCGGGCGATCTTCTCGAGTTCGTCGACGAGGAGGAGTCCGCCTAGGTCAGTCGTTTCGCCAGTCGGTCGGCGGCCTCGAGCCGCCCCGACTCGGCGAGCAGGCCCACCGGTGCCAGGACGTAGTCGCGGTCGACGGTGATCTCGGCGGTGCGCAGGATCGGCCTGAGGACTGGGTCGCTGCGCAGAGTTTCCACCACCGGCGTGATGTCGGGCGTGTGCCGGAAGACGCCGCCAGAGAGCACCAGCAGGCCCGCGCCGTGGGGTCCGAGCTGGCCGTCGACCTGGCGGAGGTGGCGGCGTACGGCCAAGATCGCCGCGAACGACGCCAGCTTCACGTCCACGGTCGGGTCGTCGGGAAGCCAGCCGACGTTCTCGGCACGTTTGCGGGCCTCCTCGGTGAGGTCCTCGGTGGTCAGGCGTTCCGCGTGGGCCTCCTTGACCACGCCCGGCGCGGACCAGCGCATGCCGAGATCTCCCTCGACCGTGCGGCGATCGGGTGGCAGCGCGACCGTCCGTTCCAGACCCTCGCTGTCCGCCGTGGACACCGCCGAGTAGACGTCCGTGGTCGCGCCGCCGACGTCCACCACCAGCACGGCACCCTCACGGTCCTGCGCGGCGAGTCTCGATACACCCGCCAACACCGCGTCAGGCGTCACGGCACGCACGAGCTGACGGAACCTCGGACCACGCGAGAGACCCTTGCCGCCGATCACGTGCTGCAGGAACGCCGCGCGGATCGCCTTGCGGGCCGGTTCGGGCGCGAGCTGACCGACGTCCGGGAGCACGTTCGGGCAGGCCATGACGGTCCTGGCTGCGAGCAGCCTCTGCGCCTCCGGCTGTGCCTCGACGTTGCCCGCGAGCACGATCGGCACGGCCACGCGGGCGAGCTTCGCGGCGTTGTGCAGCAGGACGGACTGATCGCCGCCGTCGGTGCCGCCGACCAGCAGGATCAGGTCCGGTTCGGTGGCTCGCAGGGCTTTCACGTCGACAGGGCCCGCGCTGACGTGCACGATCTTGGCGCCCGCACTCAGCGCAACCCGATAGCCGGCCTCGGCGCTCACCACGCGTTCCTGGCCCACGACCGCGAGCCTGAGCCCTCCGCCGGCCGACGAGCACGCCAGGATCTCGCCGTCACCGACTTGGGCGCGCAGGGCGTCGATGCCGCGCAGCACCTCGGGAGGCGTGGTCGGATGCTGTCCGGTCCGGACGAGCTCGCCTTCGGGGGTGATGAGGGCGGCCTTGGTCCAGGTGGAACCGACGTCGAGGCAGAGGATCACGGGGCAAGCTTGCCACCATGAAGCTCACGCCCAAGGTGATCCTCGAAGGCACGCGCCTGACCGGCAAGACGGACCTGGCCTACGCGCTCAACGAGCACCCGCGTCTCGTCGGTCACCGCAAGTACCGCTACCACTCGCCGTTGATCTCGGCGGAGTGGAGCGGGTTCAGCAACGAGCCGTGGGGGCGCGGGCTGATCGACTTCTCGCTGGAAGAGACGCCGCACGCGATGGAGACCTACGAGACGTGGGTGCGGATGTTCGAACTGCAGCGCTACTACTCGTGGATCGTCGACCGGTTCCACCTGTCCACGATGGCGTATCAGGCGCGGCAGGGGCGGGAGTTCGACTTCGGGTGGCTGGAGGAACGGCTGAAGCCGCTCAACTTCGCGATCGTGCTGTGCACCCGGCCGGATGACAC
Organism: Lentzea sp. NPDC005914; assembly: GCF_040629405.1. Lineage (NCBI taxonomy): Bacteria > Bacillati > Actinomycetota > Actinomycetes > Pseudonocardiales > Pseudonocardiaceae > Lentzea > Lentzea sp. NPDC005914. Next base: position 122,245 of record NZ_JBEXVQ010000014.1, read on the forward strand.
GTTCGAGGAGGCGCGGGTGGAGCGGCTGAAGATCAGCGCGAACCCGAAGCAGTACGCGTCGCTGGAGCCGTTCATCGAGGAGCAGAAGCAACTCCGGGAGCTGGCCACGAAGTCGATCCTGCCCGTGTTCGAGTTCGACGTGACCCGGCACGGGCCGGACGACGTCGCCGACTTCCTCGAAGAACGCGACCTGCTGACCCTCTAGTCGTCGGCCTTCTCGTGCACGACCTGCATGAAGCCGCCGAGCTGCGCGAGCTGCTCCGGCGTGAACAGGTCGATCAGGTACGCGCGGACGGTGGTGACGTGACCGGGCGCGGCGGACTGCAGCAGGTCCTTGCCCGCGTCGGTCAGCACGGCGAGGATGCCGCGCTCGTCGGACTCGTGCGGTTCGCGCCGCACGAGTCCCGACTTCTCCAGCTTGCCGATCTGGTAGGTCAGCGAGCTCTTCGACACCACGACGCGGCGGGCGAGCTCGGTCATGCGCATGCGGTTGCCCGGCTGTTCGGACAGCACGACCAGCACGTTGTACTGCGCGTGCGAGAGGCCCGCATCGCGCTGCAACTGCTGTTCGATCTGCCTCTCGAGGAGGTGGTACGCCTGGACGAAGTGGTGCCAGGCGTTGCCTTCCTCCTCCGAGAGCCACCGCGCGTTTCCCATGAGTCCGCAGGTTAGTTGGTGTAGAGCTGTTCCACGGGGACAACCTGCTGGTTTTGGTTCGGGGAGGTCCACAGCAGCTTGAAGTGGGCCTCGCCGGTCTTCTCCGCGTAGTCGACCTTGATCGAGTACTTCTTCCCCGCCTGCAAGGCGATCGTGCCCTTGTCGATGCGGGCCTGGTGGGCCGCGGACGCGTCGATCACGAGCTTGCCGTCGAGCCACACCTTGGCGATCTCGTCGGAGACCGCGAGGAACGTGTAGGTGTCGCTGAACCTCGGCTGCACGAAGCCGGTCCAGCGCGCGGAGAAGTTGTCGCCGCCGTCGAAGCGCCAGGCGAAGTTGAGCGACCTGTCCGTGCCGGCGGTGGGCGTGCCGGTCCAGTTGTTCGACGGGAAGTACTGGGCTTTGAGGCCGTTCCCGGTTCCGGTCGGCGCTGCCTGCTCACCGCGGACGGTCAGCTCGATGACGGTCGCGACGTCGTTCGTCTTGGCACCGCTGGGTTTCACGTCGTAGCCGTCGCCCGCCTTCGTGACGGTGACGGCCTGCGGGCTGCCGATGACGCGCGCTGCCGTGACCTCGAACTGCTCGAGAACCTTGAGGTGCAAGGAGTTCGACCAGTCGTAGACGCTGAGGTAGAGCTTGTCGCCCTTGCGTGACACAGCACCCCAGGACGGGTCCTCGACCCACAGTGCGGCCTGAGCGCCGTAGACCGCGTCACCGTGCTGCGCGAGCCAGGAACCCATGGCGCGCAAGCGATCCGACTCAGGTGCGGGAATGCGGCCGAGCTTGTCCGGGCCGACGTTGAGCAGATAGTTGCCGCTGCGCGAGGCGATGTCGACGAGGTTGCGGGTGAGGGTGGTCGAGCTCTTGAAGTTCTTGTCCCACTTGGCGAATCCCCACTTCGAGGGGATCGTCATGCAGGACTCCCAGAGCTGGCCGTCGATCGGCGCGGACGGGAAGGTCTGCTCGGGCGTGCCGAAGTCGCCGTCGACGACACGGCGTTCCTTGACGCCCGGCGCCCGCTTGGAGATCCGGTTGTTGATGAGCAGGTCCGGGTCCTTGGCCTTGAGGAACGTCTCCAGCTCCGCGCCGTCCTGCTTGGTCCACGGGTTCGGCGGGTTGTCGGTGTCCCAGTCGCCGTCGAACCACAGCAGCGCCGGGTCGTAGTTGTCGATCAACTCGGTGAGCTGGGCGCGCATGCGGGCCTTGTAGCGCGCGAAGTTCTGCGTCGACCGCGCGTCCGGGTCGTGCCAGTCCCAGATCGAGTAGTAGAGGCCGAGCTTGATGCCCTGCTTGTCGGCCTCGGCCTTGAGCTCGGCGAGCACGTCGCGCTTCTTGTCGAACGCCGAGTGGTCGCGCAGGTTCCACTTGTTGACCTTCGTGGGCCACATCGCATAACCGTCGTGATGCTTCGACGTGATGACGATGTACTTCTGCCCCGCCGCTTTCGCCGTGCCGACGATGGCCTTGGCGTCGAACTGGGCGGGGTTGAAGGACTTGACCAGCCGCTCGTAGTCGGCGGTCGGGACCTTGCACTTGTTCATGATCCACTCGGCGTCCTGACAGAGGGAGCCGTCGGACCTCTTGTACTCGCCCTCGAGCTGCGAGTAGCCGCCGAAGTGGATGAACATGCCGAAGCGGGCGTCCTGGAACCACTGCGTGCGGGGCGACGTGAACGGGTCGTCCACCGCGTGATTCGGGCCAGGACCAGCCAAAGGCAGCACCGCCAGCAGCGCTGCGACCAGCGCGTGGAGCATCGGACTCCTCCTCCAAGCTCATGGCGGCACCATGAGCTTGGAGGAAGAGAGGTCCGATGTCTAGATGCCTGGTTCTTCGCCGTGCCTGACGACCGGTTCCGACTGGACCGGCGCGGAGCCCCTCTTGGCGAGCACCGAGTTGCGGCGGCTGTAGGAGAAGTAGACGACGACACCGATCGCCATCCAGATGATGAACCGGACCCAGGTGAGCGCGGTCAGGTTCAGCATCAGCCACAGGCAGGCGAGGATCGCGAGGATCGGCACCAGCGGCACGAGCGGCACCCGGAACCCGCGCGACAGGTCGGGCCGCGTCCTGCGCAGCACCCACACCCCCGCCGAGACCAGGATGAACGCGAACAGCGTGCCGACGTTCACCATCTCTTCGAGAACGCCCGCGTTGAAGAAGCCGGCCACGACGGCCACCAGCACACCGATGATGATCGTGATGCGCGTCGGCGTGCCGTGGCTGCCCGTCTTCGCCAGGCCGCGCGGCAGCAGACCGTCACGCGACATCGCGAACAACACGCGGCTCTGGCCGAGCATGAGGACCATCACCACCGTGGTCAGACCGGCGAGCGCGCCGACCGAGATGACCGTGGCGGCCCAGCCGACACCGTTGTCCGCGAACGCGCTGGCGAGCGTGGCGCGCGTGCCGTCGGCCTGGGTCTTGAGCTTCTCGTAGGGCACCATGCCGGTGATCACCAGCGTCACGGCCACGTACAGCACGGTGACGATCGCGAGCGAACCGAGAATGCCCCGCGGCACGGCCTTCTGCGGGTTCTTGGTCTCCTCCGCCGTGGTCGCCACGACGTCGAACCCGATGAACGCGAAGAACACGATCGACGCGGCCGCGAGCATGCCGAGCACGCCGTACGTGCTCCCCGAGTAACCGGTGATCAGGGAGAACAACGACTGGTCGATCCCCGAGTGCGCGGCACTGCCCTCAGCGGCCGGCGGGATGAACGGACTGTAGTTCTCCGCCTTGATGTACCCGATGCCGAGCACGATCACCAGCAGCACCACCGCGACCTTGACGGCCGTGATGACCGCGCTGACCCGCGACGACAACTTGGTGCCCAGCACCAGCAACACGGTGAGAACACCGACCAGCAGGATCGCGCCCCAGTCGAACTGGAACGGCCCGCCGAGCTTGAACGCCGTCTTCACGTCGACGCCCACCAGCCCGAGCGTCGTCTGCAGGTACGCCGACCAGCCCTTGGCCACCGCAGCCGACCCGACCGCGAACTCCAGCACCAGGTCCCAGCCGATGATCCAGGCCGCGAACTCGCCGAACGTCGCGTAGGAGAACGTGTACGCGCTGCCCGCCACCGGCACCGTGGACGCGAACTCGGCATAGCAGAGCGCCGCCAGCGCACACGCGATCGCCGCCAGCACGAAGCTCAGGGAGACCGACGGCCCCGCCAGGTTTCCGGCGGTGCTCGCGGTGAGAGTGAAGATGCCGGCACCGATCACGACCGCGACGCCGAAGACCGTGAGGTCCCAGGCGCTCAGGTCTCTGCGGAGCTTGGTCTCCGGCTCGTCCGTGTCCGCGATCGACTGCTCGATCGACTTGGTGCGCCACAACCCGTTCCCCGGCACGGTGCATACCTCCTTGATGTACCTATTCGGCCACCCTAGAGGTATCCAGCATGCGAGATCCCTACAGCTCGCTTCCGAACGCAGAAGGGACCCTTTCGCGTACGAAAGGGTCCCTCGTGAGCGAAACGGTCAGGAGCTGGTGACCGTCGAGCGGTCCAGATCCGGCTCCAAGTAGATGAGGCGAGCGTGCGGCACCTTGTTCCGCACCCGCTCCTCCGCATCGTTTATGGCCTGAGCCACCTCGTCCAGCGGCAGCTGCGGCTCCAGCGCGATCTTCGCGGCCACCAGCAGTTCCTCAGGCCCGATGTACTGCGTCTTGATGTGGATGACGCGCTGCACCTTGCCCGCCGCCAGCTCGTCGCAGATCAGATCGAGGTCGGCGTCGGACGCGCCCTCGCCGATCAGCAGCGACTTCATCTCGATGATCAGGATCACCGCGATGATGCCCAGCAGCACACCGATGGCGATGGTGCCGAGCGCGTCGAACACCGGGTCACCGGTCAGCGTCGTGAGGCCGACACCCAGCAGGGCGAGCACCAGACCGAGCAGCGCGCCGGCGTCCTCCAGCAGCACGACCGGCAGCTCCGGCGTGCGGGACTGACGGATGAAGCCCCACCAGCTGACGTTGCCCTTGATCTTCTTCGACTCGCTGATGGCGGTCATGAAGCTGTAGGTCTCGAGGCCGATCGCCACGACGAGGATCGCGACCGCGACGAGCGGGCTGTCCAGCGGCGCCGGTTCCTGCAGCTTGTGGATGCCCTCGTACAGCGCGAAGACCGAGCCGAGGCTGAACAGCATCAGGGCCACCACGAACGACCAGAAGTACCGGTCGCGGCCGTAGCCGAACGGGTGCAGCCTGGTGGCCTGGCGCTGGGCCGTCTTCTGGCCGAGCAGCAGCAGGCCCTGGTTGGAGGTGTCCGCGACCGAGTGCACGGCCTCGGCGAGCATCGATGACGATCCGGTGATCGCGAAGCCGATGAACTTGGCCACCGCGATACCCGCGTTCGCCGCCAACGCCGCGATGATGGCCTTGGTCCCGCCCCCTGCTGACACGCCTGTCTCCTCGCTGAGCCCGTTCCGGCCAGAAATAAGTCTGGTTTGTCCGGTCGTGAACCTTAGTCGTTCCCGGCCGTGGCGCGGAAAAGTTGAGCGGATTCAACACCATCCGGTCGCACGATTACCGCTGGGTCCGACGCCGGCAGCCACACGGACTGGCCGCGCCCCAAACGAATCTCGTCGCCGCGGGCGTTCGTCAGCACCGCCGCGCCCGCAGTGCAGATCAGGATCTGCGGGCCGTCGTGGTTGATCCGGGCCTCGTCGACGAGATCCAGGCGCGACAGCTCGAACTCCGGCGCGGGCGTGCGGTACACGCGGACGCCCGGCGCGACTTCCTCGCCGGTCGACACCGGCATGTCGCCGCACGTGAAGTCCAGCACACGCAACAACTCGGGCACGTCGACGTGCTTCGGGGTGAGGCCGCAGCGCAGGACGTTGTCCGAGTTCGCCAGGATCTCGATGCCGGTGCCGCGCAGGTACGCGTGCAGGTTGCCGGCGGGCAGGTGGATCGCCTCGCCGGGCTGCAGCACGATGCGGTTCAGCAGCAACGCCGCGAGCACGCCCGCGTCGCCGGGGTAGGACTCGCCGAGCTCCAGGATCGTGCGGCATTCCAGGTCGAACTCGCCGTGCTCCTTCACGTGCAGCACGCACGCGTCGAGCACCTGCGGCAGCAACGAGCTCAACGACGTCTGCGGCAGCGTGATCAGCATCGTGAACAGGGCACGCAGGCCCGACGAGTCCGGCTGCGCGACCAGCATCTCGGTGTAGGGCGACAACGCGGGCGCGTCCAGGGTGCGCAGCAGCGAGATCGTTCGCGAAGGCTCGCGGAAACCCGCCAGCGCGTGGAACTCGGTCAGCGCGCAGATCAGCTCGGGCTTGGCGGCCGGGTCCTTGTAGTTGCGCACCGCGGCGTCGCGCGGCACACCGGTGGACTCCTCCTTCGAGAAGCCCTCCGCGGCCTGCGCGGCGGAGGGATGTGCCTGCAGGCTCAGGGCTTCCTCGGCGGCGAGCACCTTGAGCAGGAACGGAAGCCTGCTTCCCCACCGGTCCGCGAGACGCGGGCCGAGCTGGCCGCCGGGGTCCGCCGACAGCAGCTCGAGCAACGAGCGCTGCACGCCGTCCGCGCCGGTCACGCGGGACGGGTCGCCGGGGTGGGCGCCCATCCACAGTTCGGCTTCGGGATGGGGTGCGGGCACCTCCTTCCCGAGCAGCTCGGCGATGGCCGTGCGCGAGCCCCACGCGTACGGCCTTACCGCGTTGTGCAGCAGGTCCACTTCTAAGTCAGCTCCCAAATCAGTACGGGTTGCCGCCGAGAGTTCCGGCGGCGAGCCCGAGATACAGCGCGGCCAGTTCGAAGCGGAGTGCGAGCAGCGCGGCACTGACCGCGTCGCCTCCCGCCACCTCGACGGCCGGCTCCAAGACGTCGGCTCCCGGCAGGGCGTCCTCGGCGGCGTGCCGCACAGCATCGGCCACCGGGCCCTGGCGCACAGCCAGCAACAACACGCGCACCAGTCCGCTACCGGGTTCGTCGTCCGGGTCGGCGAACAGGTCCGCGCCAGAAGTCCCCTGCACTGCCCGGCGATGCAGCACCGGACGGGTCAGCGCCTGCGGATACCCGGCGACATCGGACGCGACACCGGCGAACGCCCCCAGCACACCCGCGCCGTGCACGCCCACCGACGTGGCGACCTCGTCGAGGCCCCACAGCAGCGGCGTGCGGTCGGCGACGCGCAGCGCCAGCGACTTCGCCGGGTTCACGAACGACTCGTGCATCGGGTGGTCGCGCTCGGCCTCGCGGTCGAGCTCGTCGGCGACGAGGCCGACGTCCACCTTGAGCAGGCCGAGCGAGTTCAGCACCACGAGCCACGCGCCGAGCGCGCGGTGGAAGCTGAAACCCGGCGGCACCTCGACGCGAGGTGCGAGCAGCACGGCCTGGCCGGCGGCGGCCGCGGCGACCGGACCGGAGTCAGGCGCCGTCAGCAGAGTCCGCGCGCCACGGCGGGCAGCGCGGTCGATCGACTCGGCGAGCACCCGGTCACCGGGGTCCTCGGTGTGGGCGAGCACCACGTCGAGCGCCCCGACCCACGGCGGCACCTCGTCGGACACCACGACCGGCACCGAGCAGCCGGGGCCGAGCAGCGCCATGACGACGCCCGCGACCGCGACCGCGTGGCCGGGCCTGGTGACCAGCACGACCGCGCGCGGGCGTTCGGAGAAGATCCGCTCCACGCCCGCGTCGGCCGCGGCCTCAGCGGTGGAACGGACCTGTGCTCCCGCCCGTGCGGCAGCGCGCAACCAGCCACCGGTGTCGGCGTCGGCGAGGCGGCTCGGGTCGTCGAGCAGCGTGTCGTCGAGCACCGGATCACTCAGCCGAGGGCGGCTCGACCGCCTCGTCCAGCAGCAGTACCGGGATGCCGTCGCGAACCGGGAACGAACGACCGCACGCGGTGCACGTGAGGAAGTCGGCCTCCGGGTCTTCGGGCGTCCCGAGCTGCAGCGGAGCGTGCTCGGGGCACGGGCAGGCGAGGATCTCCAGCAACTGCTCTTCGAGCTTGACGGCCACGGTGTTCTCTCCTCAGGCCCGCACGATCGCGAGGACCTCGTCGCTGAGCGCGGCGACGGCCTCGGGAGTGGCGGCTTCGACGTTCAGGCGCAGCAGCGGTTCGGTGTTCGAGGCTCGGAGGTTGAACCACGAACCATCTGCCAACTGGACGGTGAGACCGTCCAGCTCGTCGATCGTGACGCCGTCCTTCGAACCGTACGCGTCCTTGATGGCGGCGATGCGGCCCTGCTGGTCGGCGACCGTGGAGTTGATCTCACCGGAGGCGGCGTAGCGGTTGTAGACCTCGGTCAGCGTCGACAGAGGACCGTCCTGCTCACCCAGCGCGGCCAGCACGTGCAGCGCGGCCAGCATGCCGGTGTCCGCACGCCAGAAGTCGCGGAAGTAGTAGTGCGCCGAGTGCTCGCCACCGAAGATGGCGCCGGTCTTGGCCATCTCCTCCTTGATGAACGAGTGGCCGACGCGCGTGCGCACGGGCTTGCCACCGTGCTCGGTGACGATCTCCGGCACCGCGTGCGAGGTGATCAGGTTGTGGATGATCGTGCCGCCGGGGTCCTTCGCGAGCTCGCGCACGGCCACCAGCGCCGTGATGGCGGACGGGCTGACCGGGTCGCCGTTCTCGTCCACGACGAAGCAGCGGTCCGCGTCGCCGTCGAACGCGACACCGGCGTCCGCACCTTCAGCCTTCGTGCGGGCCTGAAGATCCACGATGTTCTTGGGGTCGAGCGGGTTCGCCTCGTGGTTCGGGAAGCTGCCGTCGAGCTCGAAGTACATGGGGATGACCTCGATGGGCAGGCCCTCGAAGACCTGCGGCACCGTGTAGCCGCCCATGCCGTTGCCCGCGTCCACGACGATCTTCAGCGGACGGATGCTCTTCAGGTCGACCAGCTGGTTCAGGTACGCCGCGTAGTCCACGAGCATGTTGCGCTCTTCGAACGTGCCGGGCGTCACGTCCTCCGCGTCCGGGACCTGGTTCTCGGCGTCCTGGCGGATCTGCGCGAGACCGGTGTCCTGGCCGACGGGGCTCGCGCCCGCGCGGCAGAGCTTGATGCCGTTGTACTGGGCCGGGTTGTGGCTAGCGGTGAACATGGCACCGGGCAGGTCCAGCTTGCCGGACGCGAAGTACAGCATGTCCGTGCTGGCCAGACCGATGCTGATCACGTTCACGCCCTGCGCCTGGGCACCCTCCGCGAACGCCCGCGACAGCCCGGGCGAGGAGTCGCGCATGTCGTGACCGATGACGATCGTCGGTCCACCGACCAGGCGCGCGAAGGCGGCGCCGAAGTCGCGGACCAAGCCGGCGTCCAGTTGCTCGCCGACCACCCCACGGATGTCGTACGCCTTGACGATGCCGGACAGGTCACGCACGCCGCACACTCCCGAAACTCGCTCTTGACGGCCACTGCCAGGGCAGCCTACCGGCGAGAAGATTAGTGATGCGTGTGGTCGCTCAGTCCTCGTGCGGATCAGGCAATACCCGCAGGTGACCACGCCTCTGTGTGCCGATGGGCACATCAGGCATCTTCGGGGTCACATCAGCCCGCCCAGCCTCACGCACGGCCTCAGCCAGGGCCGTCAGGTCGTCCACAGTCGGCTCGGGCGCCGCGAACTCACCCTGATGCCTCACGACCTCCCACCCACGCGGCGCCGTGAGCCGCAACGCGTGCTCCTCGCACAGGTCGTAGCTGTGCGGTTCGGAGTACGTGGCGAGCGGTCCGACGACTGCGGTGGAGTCCGCATAGGCGTAGGTGAGCGTGGCGACAGCCGGGTTAGCACACCCGGTTCGCGAGCACCGTCTCACGCTCCGCACGATCGGGGACGATAGCGCGTCCACGCGAGGCTGTGTGTGAGGCACGCTGTGTTTGCTCCCCGCTCGCAGCAACTAGGCTGCTCGGTTGTGGTGATGGCACGGGGTTCACGTCGACAGGACAGTCCACGTCGGCGCAACCGAGACAGGCACGGCCGAGGACTGCGCGGCCCTCTGTACCCAGCCACGCTCCCAGCCGCCCGCTCCCGAGCCGAACGCTTCGACGCCCTGGTCATCGAGGCTCTCGAACCGATCGAAGCCCGCTGGCGCACCGAGCTGACCCAGCTGGACGTGGCCGTGGACGACGTCCCAGACGTCCAGGTCGAAGGCGAAGACGGCGTGGTGGAGGACGGCAACGTCCCTCTGGCCCGCCTACTGCCCGCAGGCACCGACAACCGTGCCCGAATCGTTCTTTACCGCCGCCCCCTGGAAGCCCGCGCCAAGGACGGCGCCGACCTGGCCGACCTGGTGCACGACGTCCTGGTGGAACAGGTGGCCAACTACCTGGGCCTGGACCCGGACGTGATCGACGAGGGCTAGTGGTGGCCGCGCTCACACAGCCTCCCCCACAACCACCCGCCTGACGCCCACCAGCACAGCCCCCGGCGAGGCCGAAGGCGAGCAGTACCGATGGCGAAGCCGAGGCAAGGCGACGCCGAAGGCGAGCTGCTTGTCCCGTGCGCTTCGGGTGGGGTCCCGTCACGAGTCGTGCCTGATCGTCTGCCGCTCCGGCTCGGCTTGGGACGGGATCCCACCCGGACCGCACCACCTACGGAACTGGCAGCCGCCGAACGCACCAGGCGTGCCATCAACCCGCAAGCGGCGCTGGCTGGTCTTTGATCAGATTGGCGGGGTCCGGGGCGGAGCCCCGCGCCCTAAAACGTGACTCGCCAAACGCAAGGTGACCACCCGCCCGGTCGCGTCACGCACGGAACGTGACTCGCCCAACGCAAGGCGACCACCAACGCAACCCGCGTACGCAACGCGACCCGGCCCAACGCAAGGTGACCACTCACCCGGTCGCGGATCGCACGCAACGTGACCCGCCCAACGCAAGCCGACCCCACCCAACCCGCGTACGGAACCCCTACCCCCGACGCCGACTGGGAATCGCGGTCAACACCGTGAACAACCCAGCAGCAGCCTGCGCCAACAACAAAAAGTCCCTCAAAACCGTGGACATCTCCACCCGAACCTCAGCATCAGACCCAGGCAACGGCACCCCCACCAAATGCCCCCAAGCCCGAACCACCGGCACCCGCACCCCGTCCACGGACACCGTCCACCCAGGCTCGTCCTCAGCGGCCAACACCAGCACCCGCCCCTCCCCACCAGGCGAAACCCGAACGGCAACATCCGGCAGCGACACATTCACGGGCGCCACCCCCACAGCCGCCAACTCAGCAGGCGGCTCCCCACCGGTCCGAGCCCGACGAGCCAAGTCGGGCCCAAGAAGCACCCCGGTATCCGCAGCAAGCCGAAGCCGAAGCACGGGACGCCCATCCGAAGCGGGAGGCGCCACCGAGACCAGTTCCCCACCAGCAGCCCGAACCCGCTCAGCCACCTCCGACGACGGCAACACCACGAACGAAACCCCGGACGAAGCAGCCTGAGCCAAAGCCGAGGTAACCGCCGCCCCGGCCCCGTCCATCAACGCCGTGTTCCACCGCCGCAACCGGGCAGGCGACGACACGGTGGGCACCAGATCGTCATCCCCGAACGCCGGCATCCGCCCGGCAACCTGCCGAACAGGCGAACCGAGGATCAACACGGACCGCCCGGTCCGTTCCAGCTCAGCCGTCAATGAGGCCGAAAGCCGAACCCCACCATCAGCCTTCAACGGCCCCGACCGCAGATCCAGCACCCCGGCCACCCCGAGGCTGACCATCGTCACCACCCCAACGAGGTACACGGCCCGCCGCACGGAAACCTGCCCAGCCACACCAGGCGGAACCCCGCGCTGACACCCGGCCAGCACCACACACACGAGCCCCCACCCCAGGATGACCAACGGCGTCCCGGGCCAGGCCTGAACAGCGGCGACCGCGGCCAGTGCCCCGATCGCCAGCACGATCACCAACAGCCCAGGCAACATCGCCGCGTTGGGCCGCAACACAGCGGCAGCGAACGCCGCCGCCACGAACACAGAGCACACGATCAGGTTGGGCGGAGGCGAGGAGAACGCCGCCCCGAGCCCGTTCAACACCATCTCGGGGTGTTGCAACAACACCGCCGGCCAAGGCAGCAACAACGCCATAGGCAGCAACACGATGGCGAACAGGGCAGCGATCCGCCGCGCCCCGCCCGACACCGCGATGAACCCGCCGAGGGCACCCACGATGACCACCACGTGGGTCAACGGCGAGAACGCCCCGAGAACAGCGACCCCTATCGCCGTCCCAGAGGCCATCGGCAACCAGGCGTGCGTGGACGACGCGCGCAACACCGCGTACACCCCGGCGAACACCACGGGCGTCACGACGTGGACGACGACAACGTCCAGCCGTCCCTCAGCCACCGCGGTAGTGGCCACCGGCAGCAGCCCGTAGAACGCCGCCACCACCGCGCGCACGGACCGTCGCACGCGCATGCCGCGTGACGCGATGTAGGCCGACAACGCCGCGAGGGGAATATCTCCGAGCAACAACAACGCGACCGCGAACGAAGGCCCGCCCGGTATCAGCCCCAGCACGGCCAGTGCGGCGGGAGCCGGAGCCGCGGTCCCGCCGAACACCGGGTGCCAGGACGCCAGGTAGGTCGACCAGACCGACCCCAGCGACCCGACCGGAAGCAGCCTGCCGCCGGCCAGGTCGAGCCCGAGGCGCGACCAGTTGGCCACCACCGCGACGATCGACAGTCCCAGCACCAGCAGCACCGGCGGGGCCAGCACGAGTGATCGCAGCACCCTCGACTGGTCGACCTCGACGAACACCATCTCCGACCCGCGCGGGCCTGGCGAAGGCCGGGGCCGCGGTGACGGACGCAGAGCCCCTGGCAACGCGGCGTCGACCGGCACGACGACCGGAGGGCGGCGCAACCCGGCGACCCGAGGGCGGCCGCGACCGGCGCCGGCGGGCAGAGCGGCAGGCCCGACCGGGCGAGTGTCCACTTCGGATGGTTCGAGCCAGGCCGAACGAGCGTCGGACGCGGGCAGACGACCGAGAGCGGCGTCCGCCTCGACGCGGCGGCGGATCAGGAACGCGGCACCGGCGCGCAGGGCGTTGCGGAACCTGGTGAGTCGCGAGGTGAACAACCCGCGGACGACGGCGGAACCGCGGCGCGCCCGGCGTCCCTGCAGCAACTTGCCGCGTGTCAGGAGGTAACGCGCCGCGCCCACTTCGGCGTGCGCGTCGGCGAAACGTCGGAGGAACAGGAAACCCAAAGCCCGCAGCAAAGACAGAAACAGCAGGCGTGGCAGTCCGATGAGGAACGAGAAACCCGAGGTGTTGACGAGAAACGTGCGCATGCCGTGCGCGCGATCGACGCCACGAAAGGATGGGCCCGGACGAGCCATCGCCGCGTCCAAACGACGTGCGCCTTTAGTCGCGGCGCGCGCATGTCGCATGCGTGCGACCGGTACGCACAGGACCAAATGACCCGCGCGATTAGCGCGCCAGCCGAAGTCGATGTCGTCGCGCAGGAGCGGCATCGCCTCGTCGTAGCCGCCCAGCTCGTGCCAGACCTCGCGGCGGATCAACGAACCCGCGGACGACACCGCGAGCACTTCGGTGCTCTGCTGGAACGACGCCGAATGCTCGGCGGACGAGAGGCCGGTCTGTCGATGTCCTGAAGAATCCGTCGACAGACCTGCCTCGACGACCAGACGAGAATCCACCCAATCGAGGCACAGCGGACCCAGCACGGCAGCGGAGGGCGACACCTCGGCCGCGGTGAGCAGGGCGGCCAGGCAGTCGGGTTCGGGCGCGCTGTCGTCGTGCAACAACCACAGCCATTTGCCGGGGTCGCCCCATCGTTCGACGGCGTGTTCCACCGCGACACGCACGGCGGTGCCGAACCCCGCACCACGGGGCAGGGTCAGCACGCCGTCCAGCAGATCTTCCGCCTCGGCAAGAACTTTCGCGGTGCGATCGTGGGATCCGGTGTCGACCGCGATCACGTGCCTGGGGCGAATCCGCTGACGCCGCAAGGCGGACAGCGCGGTGCTGAGCCACTGGTCGCCGTCGTGGCAGACCAGGACGCACAGCACCGGCGCGGTCCGTAGCCTCGGGTGAGGACTTGTCACGTCCTCAAGTTAAGGCACAAAGATCACACTTCTGACCGGCTAGACGACTCGCTTCTTCAGCTTGCGGCGTTCCCTCTCCGAGAGACCGCCCCAGATGCCGAAGCGTTCGTCGTGCTGGAGTGCGTACTCAAGGCACTCCGAACGAACCTCGCAGCCCAGGCAGATGCGCTTGGCCTCCCGCGTCGAACCACCCTTTTCGGGGAAGAACGCCTCGGGATCGGTCTGCGCGCAAAGCGCACGCTCCTGCCAGTCCTGCTCGTCGGCAGGGTCGAACAGGTACGACAGCTCGCCCTGTACGACCGGCTGCGTGACGTGATCTTCTTCGAGTTCTTCGAATTCCTGCATATCGTCCGCCTCCTCGCCTTCCGCTCTCCCCGGTTGGCGGACGCCAGACGCCGTTCCCACAACGACGAATGACACCGATGTGATTACACCTGCGTCACAGCGGGCGGTCAAGCGGAGTCCACACGTCGGGGGATATTCGCGCGGATGGCCGCAAAAACCTTGACTAGCAGCACGGACAGTGATTCAGGTGTTGCAACGGGTCCCCGAACGGCCCACCTCGCCAGGCGACACGCCACACTGGTGGGGTGAAGCGATCAGCGGTGCGCCCCAGTCCACTGTTCCTCGGTCTGCTCGCGGCAACCGCCGCCGGAGCTGCTCTCACCCTGCTCGAAGGTGACGTCGCCATCATCTCGGGCACCATCCTCTTCGTACTCGCCGGGTGGGCGGTGACGCTGTGCCTGCACGAGTTCGGGCACGCCGCCGTCGCGTACAAGGGCGGCGATTTTTCCGTACGCGACAAGGGTTATCTGACCCTCGACATCCGTCGTTACACCGACCCGGTGCTGAGCATCGTGCTGCCGCTGGTGCTGCTCGCGTTCGGCGGAATTCCCCTTCCGGGCGGCGCCGTGTGGATCAACCACCACGCGCTGAGGTCGAAGAAGATCGAGTCGTTGGTCTCACTCGCGGGGCCGGTCACGAACCTCGTGCTCGGCGTGATCCTCGCGGGAATCGTCACGCTGTTCTCGCCGCCTGCCGCGCTCGCGGGCGCAATTTCGTACCTGGCTTTGTTGCAGGTGATCGCGTTCGTGCTGAACATCCTGCCGATTCCCGGTCTGGACGGCTGGGGTGTTTTGGAACCGTTCATGTCGTACAAGGCGCAGCAGTTCGGGCAGAAGGCCCGGCCGTGGGCGCCGCTGATCCTGTTCGCCCTGCTGATCGCCTTCGCCGAGGTGAACCGGCTCTTCTTCGCGCTGGCCTCGACGGTCTTCGAGCTGGTCGGCGGCGACACGAGCTCGGCGGGCTCCGGCGTCGTCGCGTTCATGTTCTGGCGCTACCTGTAGGCCTGTCGGACCCTTGTGGAAGCATGGCTTGGCGTGAAGGTCGTAGCACTGGTCGGCGGGGTCGGCGGAGCCCGGTTCCTGCAGGGACTCAAGCAACTCGGGGCTGACGTCACCGCGGTGGTCAACACCGGGGACGACGTGTGGATGCACGGGCTGCGCATCACGCCCGACCTCGACACCTGCATGTACACGCTGGGCGGCGGGATCGACACCGAACGCGGCTGGGGCCGCGAGAACGAGTCGTGGACCGTCAAGGAGGAGCTGGCCGCCTACGGCGCCGAGCCGACGTGGTTCGGGCTCGGCGACCGGGACATGGCCACGCACCTCGTTCGCACCAGGATGCTGCGCGCCGGCTACCCGTTGTCGGCCGTCACCGAGGCGCTGTGCGACCGCTGGAAGCCGGGCGTGCGGCTGCTGCCGATGTCCGACGACCGGGTGGAGACGCACGTCGTCGTCGAGCTGGACGGCGAACCGCGTGCCATCCACTTCCAGGAGTGGTGGGTCAAGCACCGGGCCGGCATTCCGGCGCAGTCGTTCGCGTTCGTGGGCGCCGAGGCCGCCACCGCCGGGCCCGGCGTGCTGGACGCGATCGCCGAGGCGGACGCGGTGATCCTGGCCCCGTCCAACCCCGTTGTGAGCATCGGCACGATCTTGAACGTGCCCGGTGTGCGGGACGCGTTGCGCAAGACCGACGCCGGTGTCGTGGGGCTGTCGCCGATCATCGGCGGCAAACCGTTGCGGGGCATGGCCGACGCTTGTTTGGACGCGATCGGTGTCGAGACCTCGGCTGAGGCGGTCGGGCGGCTGTACGGCTCCCGCAAGTGCTCTGAAGACGGCATTCTCGACGCGTGGCTGGTGCACACCGGCGACCGCGCGGACGTGCCGGGTGTCGCGGTTCGCGCGGTTCCGCTGCTGATGTCCGATGTGGACGCCACGGCGCAGATGGCCCGTGCCGCGCTGGAGCTGGCCGGAGTCGAAGTTGACTGATCACGCCGCCGGCGCGCTGGAGCTGCTGCCGGTCCTCGGTCTGCCGGAATTTCGCCCCGGCGACGACCTGGCCGCCGCGATCGCGTCCGCCGCGCCCTGGCTGCGCGACGGCGACGTGCTGGTCGTGACGTCCAAGGTGCTGTCCAAAGTGGAGGGCAGGCTCGTTCGCGTGCCCGCCGACCCGGAGGAACGCGACAGGATCCGGCGCGAGCACGTCGAGGCCGAGTCCGTGCGGGTGCTCGCCCGCAAGATGCGCACGCTGATCACCGAGAACAAGCTCGGCATCGTGCAGGCAGCGTCCGGTGTCGACGCCTCGAACGTGGCGGGCGACGAGATCGCGCTGCTGCCCGTGGATCCGGACGGGTCCGCGACGGCGTTGCGCGGTGCGTTGAAGGGTCTGCTCGGCATCGAGATCGCCGTGGTGGTGACCGACACGATGGGCCGCGCGTGGCGGATCGGCCAGACCGACGCCGCGATCGGCGCGTCCGGCATCCGCGTGTTGCACGACTACGCCGGTGCGGTCGACGAGCACGGCAACGAGCTCGTCGTGACCCAGGTGGCGATCGCGGACGAGATCGCGTCGGCCGCGGACCTGGTCAAGGGCAAGCTCGGCGCGGTGCCGGTGGCGGTGCTGCGCGGGTTCGAGGTGGTGGACGACGGGTCGTCCGCGCGTGATCTGACCCGGCCGACCCACGAGGACCTGTTCCGGCTCGGCACGGAGGAGGCGCTGGCCCAGGGTCGTGCCGAGGCCGTGCTGATGCGCAGGTCCGTGCGGTTCTACTCGGATGAGCCGGTCGATCTCGCTGTTCTGAAGCGTGCTGTCGGGGCGGCGTTGACCGCGCCCGCTCCGCACCACACGAAGCCGTTGCGGTTCGTGCTGGTGCGGGAGAAGCGCGATGAGCTGCTGCGGGCGATGCGGGAGCAGTGGTCGAGCGATCTGCGCGGCGACGGGTTCACCGACGAGCAGATCGCGCGCCGGCTCAAGCGCGGTGACCTGCTGGTCGAGGCACCGGAGATCGTGGTGCCGTTCCTGGTCCGCGACGGGTCTCACGCGTATCCGGATCCGCGCAGGTCGGACGCCGAGAAGACGATGTTCACGGTCGCCGGTGGCGCCACCGTGCAGGGCCTGCTGGTGGCACTGGCCGCCGAGGGGCTCGGCTCGTGCTGGGTATCGTCGACGATCTTCTGCGCGGACCTCGTGCGCTCCGTGCTGGGCGTGCCGCAGGACTGGGAGCCGCTGGGCGCGGTGGCGGTCGGGCATCCGGCCGAGCCGCTGACGCCCCGCGAGCCGCTGGAAGGGCTGATCGAGCTGTGACACTGCACGACGACGCGGTCTCCACGCTGAGCCGGTTCGCCGGCCAGGACGCGTTGAAGGAGGCCTACCTGGGCTTCCTGGCGGCCCGTGAGGACGCCTGCATGCGCTCCTGCGAGCCGGGACACCTCACGGCCTCAGCGCTCGTCCTGGACGCCACGGCGGAGCACGCACTGCTGACGCTGCACCCGCGCGTGGGCCGGTGGCTGCAGCTCGGCGGCCACTGCGAGCCCGAGGACGTGTCCTTGGCCGCGGCGGCGTTGCGCGAGGCCACCGAGGAGTCCGGCATGCGCGGGCTGCGGATCGAGCCGACGCCGATCCACCTCGACGTGCACCCGATCACGTGCTCGCTCGGGAAGCCGACGCGGCACTTCGACGTGCGGTTCCTGGTGCGGGCTCCGATGGGCGCGCAGCCGGTCCGGTCCGCCGAGTCGGTCGACCTGCAGTGGTGGCCGCTGGACTCGTTGCCGGACAACGTGGACGACCTGCACCCGCTGATCGAGAGCGCGTTGGCGCGGTTGCGTTAGAACTTGCGGTAGTCGCGCGGCGAGAACCTCGGGGCTCGCCGCGGCCGCCGCATGCCCGCCGACTCCAGGTACATGACCGCGCGGTGGCGTTGCGGCTTGTACGGCTCCAGCAGCCCCATCATGGCGTCGTCGTCGCCTGGTGTGCCGGTCAGCGCCCACGTGACGTTCTTGGCGACGTGGTAGTCGCCGACGCTCACGGCGTCCGGGTCGCCCCACGACCGCTGGGCCACCTCGGCTGAGGTCCACACGCCGATTCCGGGCACCTTCTCCAGCAGCTCACGGCTGCGCATCTCGGCGGCCTTCTCGAGGCGGTGTGCGACCTGGGCGGCGTTGATCAGCGTGCGGCGGCGAGCCCCGTCGAGCCCGCACTGGTGCCACTCCCAGTCCTGCAGGCCGAGCAACCGTTGAGGTGTCGGCGGGACCTTCAAAGGCATGGGACCGGGAGCCGGTTCGCCGAACCGGCGGCCCAGTTCGCGCCACGTCCGGAACGCCTCCGTGCCGGTGACCTTCTGCTCCAGGATCGAGGCGAACAGCAGGTCCCAGACCCGTCCGGTCGAGCCGAGCCGCAGGCCGGGCCGGCGACGGCGTGCTTCCGCGATGACGTCGTGGTGGGCGACGAACTCGTCCACCGGGTCGTCCGCGCCGAGCAACGCGGGCAGGCCGTCCAGCAGCCACACCCCGCCGTCGCCCCACGCCTCGGCCTCGATCGCGTCGGAGGTACGTCTGACGTGCAGAGTTCCCGGACCGCACGGGGTGTTCGCCGCGAACCAGATGCCGCCCTCCGCGGAGAAGGACGGGTCACCGGGTCCGCGGCGCAGCCCTCCGAGCACCGCGCCCAGGTCCAGTGGGAACGGTGGTGTCCAAGATCTCCTAGGCATCCGTCGAGAAGCGCACGCCGGCCTCGGGCAGCACCACACCCGGCCACACGCGCGCCCCGCCGATCAGCTCGCACCGAGCACCGATCACGGCCGAGTCGCCCACGACAGCGTCCCGCAACACGGCACCGGCCTGCACCAGAGCACCGGCACCGACGATCGAGCGCTCCACCACGGCGTTCTCGCCGACGACCGCGCCGTCGAACAGGATCGCCCCGTCCAGCACCGCGCCCTCGGCCACGGTGCAGTTGGCACCCACCGCCGAGCCACCGCGAACCGTGGCGCCCTCGTGGACGGCAGAGCCCTCCAGCACCAGGAAGTCGCCCGGCTGTGCAACCGCGGCCGACGGCGCGACGCCGCGCACCAGGTCGGCCGAGCCCTGCACGAACGCCTCCGGCTTGCCCAGGTCGAGCCAGTAGGTGGCGTCGACGTGACCCTGCAGGCGACGACCGGCCTCCAGCAGACCGGGGAACGTCTCGCGCTCCACCGACACCGGACGCCCGGCCGGGATGGCGTCGATCACCTCGCGCTTGAAGACGTAGCAACCGGCGTTGATCTGGTCGGTCGGCGGGTTCTCGGTCTTCTCCAGGAACGCCTGCACGCGGCCCTCGTCGTCGGTCGGCACGCAGCCGAACGCGCGCGGGTCCGCGACCTTCACGAGGTGCAGCGTGACGTCCGCCTCGTGCTTGCGGTGCGTGTCCACGATCCCCGTCAGGTCGACACCCGACAGGATGTCGCCGTTGAAGACCATCACGTCGGGTTCGCGCAGCTTGTCCGCGACGTTGCGGATGGCACCGGCGGTGTCGAGCGGCACTTCTTCGACCACGTACTCGAGCTCGAGCCCGAGCCTGGATCCGTCACCGAAGTACTCCTCGAAGACTTCGGCCTTGTAGGACGTGCCGAGCACCACGTGCGTGATGCCGACCTCCTTGATCCGCGACAGGAGGTGCGTCAAAAATGGCACCCCCGCGGTCGGCAGCATGGGCTTGGGAGCGGACAGGGTCAGCGGGCGAAGACGGGTGCCCTTGCCCCCGACCAGCACCACAGCTTCGACGCCGTGCACCTTTTTCCTCCTCCGCGTTACAGCGAGCCGTTCGACGGAATACTCTGACACGAAGCAGATCGTCATACGGGATCTGGTCCCGGCAAGGAGCTAAATCCGACATGGACCCCCGCGACCGGGCCGACGCCATGCTCGCCCGCGCCCGTGCACGTGGGCGGCACATCGTGACACCGGACAACATGACGTCTCCGATGGACGCGTCCGACACGCAGCAGGTCCCTCGCACGCTGGTCAACGCCATGGACCCGTACCGCGACCCGGACTCGACCATGATCCTCCCGCCGGCCCAGATGGGTCAGCAGCGGCCGCCTCAGCAGATGCAACACCACCAGCAGATGCCGCCGCAGCAGATGCCCGTCCAGGCACCGCAGACCCAGCCGATCCAGCAGCAGGTGGCGGACGACGCGGAGATCACACAGGTCGTGCAGCAGGGTGTGATCCCGACCGTGTCGAACCATCAGCAGACGCGGAACTCCCTGACACAACGCCTCAACGGCAACATGTAGGTCATGTAGCTCTAGCGACCTGCCCAGTCTTTCCAGACCACGCGGCGCGCGACGGTGGAGCGCGTGCCGATCGCGAGCCGCTGAACGGCCGTCGCGGGCATTCTGATCAGCACCTCGCCGAGCACTCGAAGCCGCAGGCCGAGCTTGAAGTTGGCCGCGTCCTGCACATCTCTGCGGAACGGCAGCACCGCCGTGATCACCAGAAACCGCGCGAGCTCCCGCAAGGCCACCGACCCCGGCGCGCACCGCAGCAGCATCAGCAAACGATTGCGCTCGTTCCAGCGGTGAAAGAGCGGAGAGCCCGGGTGTGTGCTCGCGCCGTGCCGATGCCGCACCCGCGCCGGCCCCACCGAGATCACCCGGTGCCCCGCCAGCCGCAACCGCCAGGCCGTGTCGGTGTCCTCGTAGTAGCAGAAGAAGCTCGCGGGCACGCCACCCACAGCGCGCAGCTCCGCGGTCCTCATCAACGCGGCACCACCGCAGAACCCGAACACCTCACGCCCGGCGAGCACGACGTCCTTGCCGTGGCCGTCCGAGGTCAGCGCCACACCGACGGACTGCGTCGAGCCGTCCGTCAGCAGGATCGACGACGTGGCGGCGGCCGCGCCCGGATCGCCTTCAAGGGCGTTCTCCAGCTCGGTCAGCCACGACGGGTCCGGCACGGCGTCGTCGTTGAGCCACGCCACGTACGGGGTGTCGACCATCTCCAGCACGGCCGCGAGCCCACCCGCGTAGCCGCGGTTGCGAGGAAGCCGCACGACCTCATGTCCGCTGATCAACGAGGCCGTGCCGTCATCGGACGCGTTGTCGACGACGATCGTCCTATGTGGACTTTTCTGGGCTTCGAGGGCGTCCAGGCACGCCGTGATGTGGTCACGTCCGCGCCACGTCACGACCACCACGGTGCTGAGTGCCGACACGGCGTGAGACGGTACGCGACGTGCCCGAGCTAGTAGTCCTGACCGAGCAACTCAACGCGCCCGTCCCCGGCGGCACCGGCCGGTACACGGCCGAACTGCTCAAGGCCCTGAAGGCCACCGCACCCCAGGGCTGGACCGTGACCAGCGCGGCGACGGCGAACGCGGACCGCGTGATCAGGGTGCCGCGACGGGCGCTGGTGGCGTTGTGGGAACGGGGACTGCCGCCGAAGCTCGGCCCGCACGTGCACGCTCCCACTCCCCTCGCCCCGCTGCCGGGCGCGGTCGTCACGGTGCACGACGTCGTGCCGTGGACGCACCCGGAAACGCTGACCCCGCGCGGAGTCGCGTGGCACCGCAAGGTCATCGCGAAGGCCGCGCGGCAGGCGAAAGCCCTTGTCGTGCCGACGAAGGCCGTCGCCGACCAACTGGGCGACCACTTGAGCGTCGAGGTTCCGGTGCACGTGGTGCCCAACGGGGTCACCAGGCTCGTCGGCCCGAAACCCGCCGATCTGCCCGAGCGTTACGTGCTCGCCATCGGCACGATCGAGCCGCGCAAGGGCTTCGACCTGCTGGTGCGGGCGACCGAACGGCTGAAGGTCCCGCTGGTCGTGATCGGACCTCAGGGCTGGGGCGGTGTCGATCTCCACGCACCGCACGTCACGTTGCTGGGCAAGGTTTCCGACGAGCGGCTGGCGTCCGTGCTGTCCGGCGCGACCCTGCTGGCGGCGCCGAGTCTGGCCGAGGGGTTCGGGCTGCCGGTGCTGGAGGCGATGGCCGCGGGCGTCCCCGTCGTGCACTCCGACGACCCGGCTCTCGTGGAGGTCGCGGGCGGCGCCGGCACCGTCGTGCGCCGGGGAGATCTGGCGTCGTTGACGGAAGGCCTGCGGGCGGTTCTAACGGATTCGCATCACACCATCGAGCCCGGTCTCACCCGCGCGAGTGAGTTCACCTGGGAAAAGACTGCGCGTGGTGTCTGGGTAACACACACGTGACGACCGGATTGGTGCATTCCCGCTAAACGCATTCGCAAATGACATTACGCTGACTGATCGTGCCGACCGCCGAACCCACCGTGTTGATCGACGCCACCGCGGTTCCCGCAGATCGTGGTGGCGTAGGCCGTTACGTGGATTCGCTCGTCGCCGCACTGGATGCCGACGGCGCCAGACTCTCCGTCGTGTGCCAGCCACGCGACGAGGACCTGTTCACGAAGATCGCGCCGAACGCCCGTGTGGTGCGGGCCGCGGACGCCGTCGCCACCAGGACGGCCCGGCTGGCCTGGGAGCAGACGACGTTGCCGCGCCTGGTCCGGTCACTTGGCATCGACGTGCTGCACTCACCGCACTACACGCTTTCGTTGGCCAGCAAGGCCGCATCGGTCGTCACGCTGCACGACGCCACGTTCTTCACCGACCCCGTGCTGCACTCGTCGGTCAAGGCGCGCTTCTTCCGCGCGTGGACCCGCGCCTCGCTGAAGCGCGCGGACCTGTGCGTGGTGCCGTCGCAGGCCACGTCCGACGAACTGGTGCGCGTCGCCGGAGCCGACCGCCGCGTCCTGCACATCGCGCAGCACGGCGTCGACACCGAGCTCTTCCACCCGCCGTCGCCGGACGAGATCATGACGGTGCGGCGCGCGTTGTCGTTGGGAGACATGCCTTACGTGGCGTTCCTCGGCGCACTGGAACCGCGCAAGAACGTCCCGGCGCTGATCCGCGGCTTCGCCCAGGCGATGGTCGGCCGTGCCAACCCGCCCGCGCTCGTGCTCGCCGGCCAGCCCGGCTGGGACAGCCAGGTCGAACGCGCGCTCGACGCGGTGCCGCACCGGATCCGCGTGATCCGCGCGGGCTACCTTCCGTTCGAACAGCTCGCGGGTTTCCTGGGCGGCGCGCAACTGGTCGCCTACCCGTCGCTCGGCGAGGGCTTCGGCCTGCCTGTGCTCGAGGCCATGGCGTGCGGCGCCTGCGTGCTGACCACCCGAAGACTGTCGCTTCCTGAAGTGGGTGGCGAGGCGGTCGCGTACTGCGGTGTCGGAGCAGGGGACATCGCGGCGGCGATCGCCGACTTGTTGAACGACCCGGCCCGCCGTGCATCCCTGGCTGCATCCGGGCAGCAACGCGCGAAAGACTTCTCCTGGGCCGTGAGCGCAGAGCGTCACCGCCTGGCCTACGAGCGCGCGCTGTTGGTGCGTCGCCGTCGGTGAAGCACCACGCACTAGTGTGTCGCGCGTGAACTACGGCGACGGACTAGGTGTCGTGACGGTCACGTACTCGCCGGGCGAGACGCTTGCACCGTTCTTGGACACGCTCGCGAAGGCGACCACCCGCAACGTGCAGGTGATCCTCGCCGACAACGGTTCCACCGACGGCGTGCCGGAGCAGGTGGCCGCCGAACGCGAGCACGTCAGGTTCGTGCCGACCGGCGGAAACCTGGGCTACGGCGGCGGCGCGAACCGCGGCGTCGAGGCCCTGGGCCCCGACATCGGCTGGGTGCTGATCTCGAACCCGGACATCGAGTTCGCCCCCGGCAGCGTGGACACGCTGATCGAGGCGGCGAAGCGGTGGCCGCGGGGCGGCATGTTCGGACCCCTGATCCGCGAGCCCAACGGCGAGGTCTACCCGTCGGCGCGCCTGCTGCCGTCCATCGGCCGCGGGCTCGGGCACGCGCTGTTCGCCGTGGTCTGGAAGTCGAACCCGTGGAGCCGCGCGTACCGGCAGGAGAAGGCGCCGGCCGAGCGGATCGCCGGGTGGCTGTCCGGCAGCTGCTTCCTGATGCGGCGCGAGGCGTTCGACTCGGTCAGGGGCTTCGACGAGCGCTACTTCATGTACTTCGAGGACGTGGACCTCGGCGAACGGGTCGGCAAGGCCGGCTGGCAGAACGTCTACGTGCCCGACGCCGAGGTCACGCACATCGGTGGCCACTCGACCGCGCGGTCGTCGGACCGGATGCTGCGCGAGCACCACCGCAGCGCGTACAAGTACCTGGCCGACCGGCACCAGGGCGTGCTGTGGGCGCCGTTCCGGTGGCTGGTCAAGGCCGGTCTGACGCTGCGGGTGAAGATCCTCACCAGAGGCTGAGCGCGTCCCCGGCGGACTCGGCGACCAGAC
The DNA here is from genome assembly GCF_040629405.1 of Lentzea sp. NPDC005914. NCBI lineage: Bacteria > Bacillati > Actinomycetota > Actinomycetes > Pseudonocardiales > Pseudonocardiaceae > Lentzea > Lentzea sp. NPDC005914. Next base: position 146,561 of record NZ_JBEXVQ010000014.1, read on the forward strand.
CAGATGGAACCTGCTGGTGGTGACAAGCGTCCCCGTGGCGATGATTCTTCTCGTTCCCGTCGCCAGAGCGCTCAGGGCAGTGACATGAGACGACCGACGCCACTCATCGTGATCGGGCTGGCCGCGATCGCCGCCGCCGTCGTGCTCGGCGCGATCGTGCCCGAGCAGTACGAGCTCGCGGTGCTGATCCCGTGCGGCCTGCTGTCGCTCGCGTTCGCGTGGGGCCTCGGCAAGCTCGGGCCCGCGTGGCTGGTGCTGCCCGCGTTCATGGTCGTGATTCCCGGTACGGCGGTGCTGGTCAGCGATGGTCACCGCGCGTTGATGGACGTGCTGGCGACGCCCCAGACGTGCGTGATCAACTCGGTCGAGGACCTCCCGGGACCCGACAACCCGGCGTTCGCGCACCACATCACCTGCCCCGACGGCGCCGAGCTGCGGATCGTGGTGCTGGGCGAGCAGGACAAGAGGATGCAGCCGGGTCCTGCCACGGTGCTGCGGCACCCGGTGATGCGGCCGTTGCTCGCCGACCGCAACGACTGGTCCGACGAGTGGGTGTTCGGGGTGCCGATCGCGATCTTCTTGCTGCTGATGTGTGCGACCACACTGCGGGCGCGCAGAGTGATGAGGCAGGCTTAGGTGGTGGATCGCGCATCACTGCCCGTTGTGTCCGTCGTCGTCGTCAACTACCGAGGCGCGGAGGACACGGTCACCTGCGTGCGCGGCCTGGCCGAGATCGACTACCCGGCAGAGTTGCTGCAGGTCATCGTCGTCGACAACGAGGCGCACGACACCGCACGGTTGAAGAAGGACCTGCCCGGCGTCAAGATCGTCACCTCTGACCAGAACCTCGGGTTCGCCGGCGGCTGCAACCTCGGTGTCGAGCACGCCACGGGCACGGTGCTGGCGTTCCTGAACAACGACGCGCGCGCCGACCGCGGGTGGGTCAAGGCCGCGATCAAGGTCTTCCACGCGGAACCGTCCGTCGGTGCGGTCGCGAGCAAGGTGCTCGACTGGGACGGCCAGAAGATCGACTTCGTGGACGGCGGGCTGACCTGGTTCGGCATGGGCTACAAGCGCCACGCCGGGATGGACGACGACGGCTCGCACGACGACCCGCGGGACGTGCTGTTCGGCACGGGCTCGGCGATGTTCGTGCGCGCGGAGGTCTACCGCGAGCTCGGCGGGTTCGACGAGCGGTTCTTCATGTTCTACGAGGACGTCGACCTCGGCTGGCGGCTCAACCTGCGCGGCTGGCGGGTCCGCTACGAGCCGGCGTCGCTCACGTTCCACCGCCACCACGCGTCGATGAGCTCGATCGATCACAGCCGCGAGCTGTTCCTGCTGGAGCGCAACGCACTCGCGACGCTGTACAAGAACTTCTCCGACGAGACGCTGGCGAAGGTGCTGCCGGCCGCGCTGGCGTTGTGCGTGCGCAGGGCGACCGCGCGCGGGGAGATCGACGCGACGCAGCTGGAGATCACCCGCAGGCCGTCGGACCCCGCGCTGGACCGAGAGCCGGTCGGGGTGTCGCGGCAGGCACTGGCCGGGTTCCTCGCGATCGACCAGTTCGTCGAGCTGATGCCTTCGCTGGCGGAGTCGCGCAAGATCGAACAGGCGGCGCGTTCACGATCGGACGCCGACCTGGTTCCGTTGATGCGCAAGGCGTTGGAGCCCGCCTATCCCCTGCCGCGCTACCTCGCGGCGCACGACATCCTCGTCGACGTGCTCGCGCTGGACGACGTGTTCGGCAGGCCGCGCAAGATCCTCGTGATCACCGGCGACGCGATCTCGGACCGGATGGCGGGTCCCGCGATCCGCGCGTGGCACATGGCCGACGTGCTGTCCGGCGAGCACCAGGTCCGTCTCGTCACCACGAACCCGTTGTGCGTGCCGCCGGACGCGCCGTTCACCGTCTCGCAGGCCCGGCCCAAGGAGCTGCCGCCGCACGTCGCGTGGGCGGACGTGGTGGTGCTGCAGGGCCACGCGCTGGAGATGATCAGCGAGCTGAAGAAAGCGTCGTCGACCAAGATCGTGGTCTGCGACATGTACGACCCGATGCACCTGGAACTGCTGGAGCAGGGCAAGGACGACACGGACGAGAAGCGGGCGCTGGACCTGGAGACCGTCACGCGGGTGCTGAACACGCAACTCGAACGCGGCGACTTCTTCTTGTGCGCGTCGGAACGGCAGCGGCACTTCTGGCTCGGTCATCTCGCGGCTCTGGGGCGGCTCACGCCGACGTTGTACGACAACGACCCCACGACCCAGTCGTTGCTCGGGATCGTCCCTTTCGGACTGTCGGGCAAGCCGCCGCAGCGCACCGGCCCGGCGATCAAGGGCGTGGTGCCCGGGATCTCCGACGCCGACAAGGTCGTGATCTGGGCCGGTGGCGTGTACTCGTGGTTCGACCCGCTGTCGTTGATCCGCGCGATGGACTCGTTGCGCGAAAAGCGATCCGACGCGAAGTTGTTCTTCCTCGGGATGAAGCACCCGAACCCCGAGGTGCCGGACATGGACATCGCCGGCCAGACGAGGGCGCTGTCCGCGTCGCTCGGGCTGACCGGGTCGACCGTGTTCTTCAACGACGGCTGGGTGCCGTACCACGAGCGGCAGAACTTCCTGCTCGACGCGGCGTGCGGTGTCACCACGCACTACGAGCACGTGGAGACCACGTTCGCGTTCCGCACACGGGTGCTCGACTACCTGTGGGCCGGGCTGCCGATCGTCACCACGTCCGGCGACTCGTTCGCGGACCTGGTGCTGCGGGAAGGTTTGGGTGTCGTCGTGCCGCCGGAGAACCCGGAGGCGCTGGCCGACGCACTGGAGAAGGTGCTCTACGACGAGGAGTTCGCGGCCGCGTGCCGTGAGCGCATCGCCGTCGTCCGTGAGCGGTTCACCTGGGAGACGGCGCTCGCGCCGCTGGCGGAGTTCTGCCGCGACCCCAGGCCCGCCGCGGACCGTCTGCCGGGCTCCGCACCACTGGTGCGCACACCGGGGTTGAGCAAGGCGGACAAGATGAAGCGGGACCTGCGGCTGGTGCGCGAGTACCTGGACGCCGGTGGCCCGTCCGAGTTGGCCAAGCGGGCGACGGGGCGTCTGCGCAAGATCGCGCGTGGTGGACGTAATGGCTAGAGCCCCGAAACCGCTCTCCGTGCTGCTCGACGGCACACCCCTGCTCGGACTTCGCACCGGAATCGGCCGCTACACCGCGGCACTGGCCGAAGAGCTGGCCTCCATGCCGGAGGAGGTGGACGTACGGGCGGTCGCGTTCACGTTGCGCGGCTGGCGTGCGTTGCGGACCGTGTTGCCGCACGACGTCACCGCGCGCGGGCTTCCCGTGGCGGCACGGGCGTTGCGAGCGATGTGGCTGAACGCGCCGTTCCCGCCGGTCGAGATGCTGGCCGGGTTCTCCGACGTCATGCACGGCACGAACTTCGTGCTGCCGCCCGCCGTGCGGGCCGGCCGGGTGGTGACGATCCACGACCTGGCGTTCCTGGACTCGCCCGGCGACCTGCCGCCGTCGGACCGCCGGTTGCCCGAGCTCGTCCGGCTGTCGGCCCAGCGCGCGGACGTGATCTGCACGCCGACCGCGGCCGTGGCTTCCGTGGTGGCGGACCGGTTCGCGGTGCCGCTGGAGAAGATCGTCGTGACGCCGCTCGGGGTCGATCCCGCGTGGTTCGCGTCCCGGCCGCCGTCGGTGACGTTGCGCGGCCGGTTGGGGCTGCCGTCGGAGTACCTGCTGTTCGTGGGTGCGGGCGGGCCGCGCAAGGGCCTGGACTACCTGGCCAAGGCGCACGCGGCCGATCCGTCGTTGCCGCCGCTGGTGATCGTCGGGCCGGGTCAGTCCGGTGTGGACGGACGGGTGCTGCGGACCGGATACCTGTCGGACGTGCATCTGCGTTCGGTCGTGGCGGGGGCTACCGCGCTGGTGCTGCCGTCTCGTGACGAGGGTTTCGGACTGCCGGTGCTGGAAGCGTTGGCGTGCAACGTACCCGTGGTGTGCTCGGACGTGCCCGCGTTGCGCGAGACCGCCGGTGGGCACGCTCTGCACGTGCCGGTGGGCGACGTCGAGGCGTTGGCCGAGGGGCTGGCTCAGGCCGTGGCGGCACCGGCCACTCCGGCAGCGCAGGCGGAACGGCGGGCGTACGCGTCCGGGTTCACCTGGCGGCGGTGTGCGGAGAAGACGGTCGAGGCGTACCGGCAGAGCCGGGCTTGACGCTGTAGGGCGTCAGGAAGCCCTGACGCCCCAACGACTTCACCGAGAATGCAGCCTCGGTGAGCGCTTGTCGAGCTGGCTCATCGACACCTGTCGTGAGCCCGTGACAACAGCAACGCATTTCAGGAAGCGTTGCCGATCGGAATCCGCTGTCGCGGGACGCTGGGGGTTGCGCCCGGAATCGAACATGCCGAACAGGTTCTCGTACTTGGAACGACCGTGCCAGACCGGTCACCCCAATGGCGCAGCACCGGTACGGGGAGCTACCACGCCCGCTTTGAATGCCTCCGAAAGGGCGCTTCGCCAGTGCGGCAACGGGCGTAGTCCCGCTGCTGCCCATGCCGCACCCGACAGCACGGAGTAGGCGGGTCGCGGAGCCGGTCGCGGGAAGTCAGCGGTGGTGCAGGGCTTCACGCGGGCCGGGTCGGCGCCCAGCTCCTCGAAGATCGCCTGGGCGAACCCGCACCACGTCACCTCACCGGCGCCCGTGGCGTGCAGCAGACGCTGAGAAGGCAGCACCGAGGCCAGCTCGAGAAGGCCGGTGGCGAGGTCGTGCGACCACGTCGGCGAGCCGAGCTGGTCGTCCACAACGGACAGTTCGGGACGCGAGGCTTCCAGTGCCGCCATGGTCTTCACGAAGTTCGAACCGTGCGCGCCGTAGACCCACGCGGTGCGCACGACCCAGCCGCCCGCCTCCAGCACCCGGCGTTCGCCTTCGAGCTTCGTGCGCCCGTACGCGGACTTCGGGCCGACGGGGTCGGAAGGCTCGTACGGCCGCGTCCCGTCACCGGAGAACACGTAGTCCGTCGAGACGTGGATCATCGGAATACCAACGGACGCACACGCTTCGGCGAGCAGGCCGGGGCCAACGGCGTTGACCGCGAACGCGCGGTCCTCGTCGGTCTCGGCCGCGTCGACGGCGGTGTACGCGGCACAGTTGATCACCGCGGAGGCACCGGCGAGATCAGCCGGGGTAGCCGCGGTGATGTCCAGTTCCGCGGACGACAACGCGCGGACGTCGGAGGAAAGAGCTGCGAGGTCCTGGCCGAGCTGGCCGCGACCACCGGGAACGAGGATCAACGCTCAGCCCTTCGCCAACGCAGCGCGCTCCTTGAGCGGCTCCCACCAGGCGCGGTTCTCGCGGTACCACTCGACCGTGTCGGCGAGACCGACGGTGAAGTCGACCTGCGGCGCGTAGCCCAGTTCGGAGGCGATCTTGGAGATGTCGACGGAGTAGCGCCGGTCGTGGCCCTTGCGGTCCTGCACGGGCTCGACGGCAGACCAGTCGCGGCCGGTCGCGGCCAGCAGCTTCTCGGTCAGCTCGCGGTTGGTGAGCTCGGTGCCGCCGCCGATGTTGTAGATCTCGCCGGCCCGGCCGCCCTCGGCGACGAGCTGGATGCCGCGGCAGTGGTCGGCCACGTGCAGCCAGTCGCGCACGTTGAGGCCGTCACCGTAGAGAGGCACCTTCTTGCCGTCGATCAAATTGGTGACGAAGAGCGGAATCACCTTTTCAGGGAACTGGTACGGCCCGTAATTGTTCGAACACCGAGTGATGCTCACAGGAAGCCCGTGAGTGCGGTGGAACGCGCGAGCCAGCAGATCCGAAGAGGCCTTGGAGGCCGAGTACGGGGAGTTCGGTTCGAGGATGTGCGTCTCGGTCCAGGAGCCGTCCTCGATGGAGCCGTAGACCTCGTCCGTCGACACGTGCACGAACTTGCCGACGCCCGCGTTCAGGGCGCCCTGCAGCAGGGTCTGCGTGCCCAGGACGTTGGTCAGCACGAAGTCGGCGGAACCCGCGATCGAGCGGTCGACGTGCGACTCAGCGGCGAAGTGGACGACCACGTCGATGCCGCGCATCTGCTCGGCCACGACCACCGGGTCGCAGATGTCGCCCTGCACGAACTCGAACTTGCCGGCGACCGGCGCGAGGTTCGTCTCGCTGCCGGCGTAGGTGAGCTTGTCCAGCACCACCACTTCGGCACCCGCGAAGGCGGGGTACGAGCCGCTCACCAACTCCCGCACGTAGTGCGAGCCGATGAACCCGGCCCCACCTGTCACCAGTACGCGCATGCCCAATTCCTCCCGTGGTGTTCCTCCGCTCGCAGTGTGTCACATGGCTAATCCCTGCAACCCACAGCGACGTCACGTCGTGTGTCTTATAAACGACTAAACTCGGCGTAGTGGGGGAGGAAACGACTGTGGAAGGCAGAAGCCTGCCGGTCAGGGTGGAAGGCACCCGGCCGACGGCGGCTTTCCGCGCGTTCCTGGTGACCGGGCGGGTCTTCGTCGCGCTCGTCTCAGCTGCTGTGTTGACGGTCACGTCGTACGGCTGGGCGAAGATCAAAGGCGCGAACGACGGCATCGTCAAGACCGAGGTCATCTCCGAGGACATCGCGAAGGACGCCGGGCGCAAGCCGCTCGACGGCGCCGTCGACATCCTCCTGGTCGGCCTGGACAGCCGCACCGACGCGCAGGGCAACCCGCTGTCGAAGGAAGCGCTGGCACTGCTCAACGGCGGGTTCGCCGACGGCGAGCAGAACACCGACACCATGATCCTCGTGCACATCCCGGTGGACGGGACGCGCGCGGTCGCGATCTCGTTCCCGCGCGACTCCTACGTCGAGATCGCGGACGGGTTCGGCAAGCACAAGCTCAACTCCGCGTTCGCCCGCAAGCGCAACACCGTCGACCAGGAGATGCGCTCGAAGGGTGAGACCGACGAGCAGAAGATCCGCACGGAGTCGATGGCCGCGGGCCGCAAGACGTTGATCAAGACGATCGAGAACATGACCGGCGGGACCGTGCGCGTCGACCGGTACGCCGAGGTCAACCTCGCGAGCTTCTACGAGGTCACGAAGGCCATCGGCGGCGTCGAGGTGTGCGTGAAGGAGGACACCTCCGACACCGACTCGGGCGCGGACTTCAAGGCGGGCCCGCAGACGATCGAGGGCGCGCAGGCGCTGTCGTTCGTGCGGCAGCGCAAGGGCCTTCCCGGCGGCGACCTGGACCGCATCGTGCGGCAGCAGGTGTTCATCGGGGCGCTGGCGAAGAAGGTGCTGTCGACCGGCACGCTGACCGACTCGGGCAAGCTGAACGGGCTGGTCGAGGCGGTGCAGAAGTCGGTGATCCTCAGCTCGGGCTGGGACATCACCACGTTCGCCGAGCAGATGCAGGGCCTGGTGGGCGGCAACATCGAGTTCCGCACGATCCCCGTGGGTGACCCGACGGACACCTACGGCGACGGCAACGTGCTGCCGGTGAACCCGGCCCAGGTGCGGAAGTTCCTCACGAGCCTCGCCGCGGACAAGTCGGCGTCGAGTTCGTCGCCGGCCACGACCACGACGCTGCCCGCGCCACCGAACTCGTCGATCACCGTGCAGGTGTACAACGCCGCCGGCGTGCAGGGTCTCGCGAACACCGTGATGAACACGTTGGCGGACAAGGGGTTCAAGCGCGGACCCGTGGCTTCGGCGCAGGAGACCAGCGACACGACGGTCGTGAAGTACGCGACCGGCGAAGAGGGCTCCGCGCGCAAGGTCGCGGCCGAGCTCGGGCCGAACATCGGTGTCGAGGAGGACGCGTCCGTCCGAAAAGGACAGGTTCAGGTCTTCGTCGGTGCCGACTACCGGGCGCCGGCCGACGACGGCGAGGACGTCGACCCGCAGGGTGTACCCGGCACGTCGTCGTCGGCGCCGTCGAGCAGTGCCCCGCCGATCACGGCGGCCGGACTGGTCTGCGTGAACTGAAACCCCGACGTAACGGGCTTCCGATAGTTACGCTGAGCACGCAAATCCAGCACACGGAGGACCCACGTTGAGCGCTGCCGCACGCGCGAGGAAGACCGCCCTGGTCATTGGCCGGACGGTCGTCGTGCTCGTCGCCGTGACAACGTTGGCGTTCTCGGGCTACTTCTGGACCGCGCTGCGGCTGGTGAAGCAGAACACAAACACGACGCAGATCCTCGAGGTGCTGGAAGACATCCCGAACTCGCCGCCCGTCGAGGACGGCGCGATCGACATCCTGCTGGTGGGCAGCGACAGCCGGACGGACGCACAGGGGCGGCCACTTCCCGCGGACGTGTTGCGCAGGTTGCGCACCGAGACCACGGACACGGTGAACACGGACACGATCATCGTGATGCGCATTCCGCGCAACGGCGGCAAGGCCAGCGCGATCTCGATCCCCCGCGACACGTACGTGCCGATCGCCGGCTTCCGCGAGGACAAGATCAACTCCGCCTACGGTGCGGTGAAGTACCTCACCGCCGAACGGTTGCAGGCCGAGGGCGTGCAGGACCAGCAGGAGCGCGAGCGCAAGTCCGACGAGGCCGGGCGCAAGGCGCTGGTGCAGGCGGTGCAGGACCTCACGGGGATGCGCATCGACCACTACGCCGAGATCAACCTCTACGGCTTCTACCTGCTGACCGAGGTGATCGGCGGCGTGAAGGTGTGCCTGAAGGCCGGCACGTCGGACCCGAACTCGGGCGCGAACTTCCGGGCGGGCGAGCAGACGATCTCTGGCGGTGACGCGCTGTCGTTCGTGCGGCAGCGGAACATGCCCGGTGGTGACCTGGGTCGCATCGCACGCCAGCAGGTGTTCATGTCCCAGGCGATGAAGCAGCTGCTGTCCGCGGGCACGTTCACCGACGCCGGGCGGATGAACGGGCTGCTGGACGCCATATCGAAGTCCGTTGTCGTGGACCAGAAGCTCGACCTGGCAACGCTGGCCACGCAGGCGCAGGGCCTCGCGTCGGGCAACGTGGAGTTCGCGACGATCCCGGTGACGAACATCGACGCGCGCAACGAGCGCGGGCAGAGCGTGGTCACGGTGGACCGCGACGCGGTGAAGGCGTGGGTGGCGCAGCAGATCGGCGAGACACCCAAGCCGGCGCCGTCGTCGACCACCCCCACGACGCCCGCGCGGTTCGGTCCTGACAAGCTGCTCTCGCTGGACGGCGCGCATGCCGTCGCTGCCCAACAGGATGTGCCCTGCGTCGACTAGGAGTGCCGCGTGAGCGTGACCGAGATCCTCTTCACGCCGTTGCTGAAGGCCGATTCAGGTCGTCCGCTCATCACGCACTACGACGACGCCGCGGGCTCTCGCGTCGAGCTGTCCCGCGCGACCATCGCGAACTGGGCCGCGAAGACCGCGAACTGGCTGCGGGACGAGCACGACGTCGAGCCGGGTGACCCGGTGGCGGTGCTGCTGCCCGCACATTGGCAGACCGCGGGCCTGCTGCTGGGAGCGTGGTGGTGCGGCGCCCGAGTCGTCGGCGCCGGTGAGGATGCGCGCGTGGCCGTCGTACCGCCGGGTGGCACCGCGGACGCCGACGTCGTGGCCGTGGCCTCGTTGCACCCCATGGGGATGGGTGCCGGCGCTCCGGTCGACTACCTGGACGACGTGCGCGTGCACGGTGACGACTTCACGCCGTGGTCGCCCGTTCCCGGTTCGACCCCGGCGCTCGGCGAGTCCACTGTGGACGAGGTCGTGGCACAGGCGCGGGAGCTCGGCGCCAAGCTGGGCTCCGAACCGCGCGTCCTGTCCACTGTGGAGTGGACCGTGTCTTCCGGTGTGCTGGAAGGCTTCCTGGCCGTACTTGCGGCCGGTGGCTCACTGGTCCAGGTGAGCAATCCCGACGCGGGCCTGCTGGCCGCGCGCCGGGAGAGCGAGAAAACTACGCTGCAGCTGGGTTGAGCACCTTGTTGTTCTTGAACAGCACGCGGTCCAGCGCGTAGGCACCACCGTTGAAGCCGAGCGCGAGCGCGGCCGCACCGAGCACGACGACGAGCTCGGAGCCGCCCTCGCCGAGCAGGCCGTTCGGCAGGTGCACGAGGAACAGCGCGCCGAGCATGTCGACGGCGAGCAGCAGGCCGACGATCGGCAGCGCCACACCGGCGATCAGCGCGAGGCCACCGACGAGCTCGACGGTCGCGGCGAACGCGGCCGAGACCGAGGGCAGCGGCACACCCATCTTCTCGAACGACGCGGTGGCGCCGGCGAGACCGAACTCGGTCCACTTCTGCCAGCCGTGCGCGACGAACACGATGCCGATGCCGATACGGCCGATGAGTGCGGTGACGTCCTTCACCATGGTGCCTGTTCCCCGATCCTGTCGTTGAGCTGTAGGTCGTTCAACTTCGAACCAAGCTAGTACAGGTTTGAACGACCTCATGAAAACGACAGGAACCCAACAGCAAGTCCTTAGGTTCGCACCTCGGCACGCCGAGAAGAGCCCTCGCCGGTATGACGAGGACCTTCTTCCGATTGTTCGTACAGGTCAGGCAGTGGGTGCCGCGAGCCGGGTCGCGCATCGTCGCAACCCGGCCTGTCCGCTACTTCCTGAGCTGCACGCCTTCGCCCTTGGCGTTCGTGAGCGTCAGCGAGCTGCGGTCGATCTTGTACGTGACCTGGCCGTTCAACGCCGCCAGGACGGCCTTCTCGGCTGCCGTCTCGTCCTGGCCGCACGCCTTGTCTGTGTGCACCAACGACGCGAACGTGATCGTCTGGCCGTCGAGCTTGTAGGTCGCCGAACCGTCATTGCACCCGGTGAAGACCGCGACCTTGCCGTTCTCGAACGTCAGGGTGGCCGGCACGCGGCCGGGGACCGACGACACGGCATCGGCCTGGATGAGGCTTTCCAGCTTCCAGGTGCCGCCTTCGAGCTTCGCCGGCGCCTCCGCGGTGAGCACGATCTCGGCACCAGAGCCGGTGATCACGAGGTTGCCCCCGTCGAGCTTCCAGGCCGGCCCCGCGCTGAGGAGCTTGGACAGCCACTGGTCCTGGTTGTGCAGATCGAGGCTGGGGCAGCCCATGGCGGTCATGCTGAGGTCGTCGACCTGGAGCTTGCCGCCGTCCAGCGTGACCGGGCCTTGCATCTGGTTGCAGCCGGCACTGGCGAGCAGGCGCCCGTCGTCGGTGAATCTCAGTTCCACCGCGGTGCCCTCGACCAGGGCACGTGGCTTGCCCTGCTCGGTGACGGACGTGGACGTGAACACTTTTCCCTGCACGTCACTCCCCCCTTGCCCGGCCGACCTGCTGCCGCACCCCGTGGTCAGGAGGGTGACGGCGGTGACGACGGCGACGAGAACTCGGTAGCTCATGTGGTGAGGACGGAACACGGGGTCTCCCGGGTTGCCCGAAGGCCGGACACCAACTGCGTGCCCGGCCAACGAGTTTCACCATTCGACGTCACGGGGACAGGGACTCCGCGAAGTCGTAGAGGCTCTTGATGTCGTTGTCGAAGTACGGCCCGTCCATCTGGCTCGCGTCGCTGTGCCGGTGGCTCACGACGCTGTTGATGTAACCGAGCCCGTTCTGGTCGTTGTACTCCTGCAACCACGGACCGCCGCTCGATCCGCCGGTCATGTTGCACGAGGCGCGAACCTGCTGGCCGTGGCCGTTCCAGGTCGTGCCCTGGCAGAAGTACTGCAGCTCACCGGTGAACGGCGGACCCGCGGGGTAACCGAGGATCGTGACGGCCACCGAGTAGCCCCAGTTCCAGCGCAACCCGTTGCCACCCACGACGTTCACGATCGAGTTGCCGCCGAGGGTCTGCATGATCACGATGCCCATGTCCTCGTCGCTGTTGCTGGAGTTGATCCAGGCAGTGCGAGAGGTGAGCTGGTACGCGCTCCACGTGCCGTACGGACGCGAGCCGTTGCGGTAGCGCGGCACGAACGCCCAGTTGGTCATCCACTGGCCTCCGGCACCGCCGTGCACGCAGTGCCCCGCCGTCTGGACCAGCTTCTTCTTGCCACTGTTGAGGGTTGCGGCCGAGCACACGTAGTTCAGGCCGTTGGCGGGGTTGGTGAAGAACACCTTGCCCACGGTCTGCGACTCGTTGAGCATCGTCCCGATGCCTTGCGCCTGCCCGGTTTCGACCTTCACCGACGCCGCGGCGCCGTCGATGCTGCCCGCACGACCCGAGGGCTGGCGTGCGGACGAGGCCTTGACCGTGGCGGGAGCCTGCGCCGGGATCGCGGTGGCCATGCGCTCCGGAGTCCAGTAAGCCTCGGCTGCGGCAGCCGTCTGGATCTTGTTGTCGGAGGTTCTGGCCAGGCTGGCCGAGCTGCCGTTCGGTGCCGCCTGCGCGGTCGGCACGAAGACAGAAGCGGCCAGCACGAATCCAAACGCTAACGAAACAGTTCTTTTCGCTCTCATTCGAAATACCCCATTAAAAGAGGTTAACTTGCGGCTTTGCGAACGTAGCGATGCCCCTGACCTGGTGTCCAGCGATGCGATTGAAGTTGCTCTGTTCAGCAGAACCTCCATTCCATGCCCGCCAGAAAAAGGTCCGTCCGGGCCATTTTCGAATTCGATATGCAGGATCGGAAAGCGCTATCCAGCTCGTTGATCTTGAAGTCGGGGTTGACAAGGGCGCCCGCGCGGCCTCTACTTAACCTAGAGGTTAGATAACCAAGTGGTTAGGTACGAGATGGACCAGCTGAGCGCCACCTTCGCCGCGCTGGCGGACCCGACCCGCCGGGCGATCCTCGCGCGGCTCACCGACGGGCCCGCGACGGTGAAGGAGCTCTCCGAGCCGTTCGACATCAGCGGCCCGGCGATCTCCAAGCACCTGCGCGTGCTGGAGAAGGCAGGCCTGATCACGCGTGGCAGGGAGGCCCAGTGGCGCCCCTGCCAGCTCGACGCGACGCCGTTGAAGGAGGTCGCCGTGTGGGCTGAGAACTACCGCCGCTTCTGGGATGCGAGCTACACGCGCCTGGACGCACTCTTGACCGAGATGAAGGAGAACGAGCGATGACCACCGTCAAGTTCGGCACCACCGTGACCCTCCCGTCCGACACCGAGATCGCGATGTCGCGGGTGTTCGACGCGCCCGCTTCCCTGGTGTGGAAGGCGTTCACCGAGCCTGCGTTGCTGCGGCGCTGGCTGCTCGGCCCCGACGGCTGGGAGATGCCGATCTGCGAGGTCGACCTGCGCGTGGGCGGAAAGTGGCGCTACGGGTGGGCGCAGCCGGACGGTTCGCAGGCGTTCGAGATGTACGGCGAGTACACCGAGGTCACGCCTCATTCGCGGATCGTCAACACCGAGCACTTCGAGGACAACCCGCCGTCGGTGACCATCGTGGAGTTCGTCGAGTCCGGCGGGCAAACCACGATGACCACGACGATGCGGCTGGTGTCGCAGGAGGCCCGGGACGCGGTGCTGGCGACCGGGATGTCGGACGGGGCCGGGCGCAGCTACGAGCGACTGGGCGAAGTCTTGGCGACGTTGTGACCCGTTCGGCGGAGTAATGCGGGTTGTTCTTTGGGCGATGCTCCGCGGGACCGGTCACGCGGAGGGTTGCCATGAACGAGTCAACGCTGTGGGTTCTGCTGCTGCTCGTGCTGGCCGGTATCGGTTTGTACAGCTGGCGGAGCGCCTCGAAGGCCGCTCAGCGCGCTGAACACCGGAGCGAGACCGCGGTCGAGACGGCGAAGCTCGCGATCGTCACCGCCACGACCCACCAGCGGCCAGACCCGGCAGACCTCGAGCAGGGGCGCATCCGCACGTTCCTGATGCTCGACGAGAGCTCGATCATGAGCATGTACAGCCAGACCCCGCAGGCCGCCGCCGAGGCGCGCATCCGCGAGGTCGAGCGGGGCACGCACCGCGAAGGATCGCTCGGGCTGAGCAGTTCGATCGTGGAGGCGGGCGGCAGGCGTTCCGGCAGCGAGACCGTGCGGGAGACGTTCGAGGCGGAGACGAACGCCGCACGAGCGCTCGACGTCGTGCTCCGGCACCTCGCAGCGAACAACGAGGTCACCCAGGCCGATCTGACCGCGGGACCACCGCTTCCCCGCGGTCTGCAGGGCTACGTGAAGATCAAGGCCTCGTACCGGATCGCCATGGGGGACAACGAGATCGCGTTGAAGGCCGCCGGAGTCAGGTTCACCGTCCGGCGCGCACAGGTTGCGGCCTCCGCCGAAGCCGTCTTCGTCGACGGCGAGTCGGTGACGGCGATCTGCTTCGGCCGCACCGCGCGCTGGGAGGACGACACGCTGGTCGTCCTCCCCTCCGCGCTCTACCTCGCCTAGCGGCTGTACTTCAGATACGCCTTGTCATACGCGGTGTCATAGGGTTTGACGCACTCGTCGTGCGCCTTCTGCGCCTTGTCACCGAGTTCGTAGACGCTGTCCGGGCTGCTCACGCGGAAACCGTTGCCGCGCATGCACTCCACGTACGTCTTGAGCGCCTTCTGGACGTTCGGGTCGGCCTGGACCTTCGCGACGATCTGGTCGGCCTTGCCCGACAGGTCCTGGAAGTCCTTGCCCCACGCGCTCTTGTAGGTCTCGTTGTAGCAGCCGGGTGTGGTCTCCGTGCCGTACAAGGCATCGCCCCAGGCGTTCTGCCGTTCCTCGGACAGCTTCGCGAGCACGGCGTCGTTCGGGTCCTTCGGGCGTTCGGCGATCGCCGTGTCGAGATCCTTGCCGGACCGTCGCGCCTCCTGGACCGCGAGGTCGACCGGCACCGCCACGACGTACTCGAAACCGTTGCGGTGCATGCAGTCCGCGATGAGCTCCTCGTGCTTGAGCACCTGCCGGCGCACAGGGTCCTCCTGTGCGCCGCAGGCGGTCAGCGCGAGCAGCACCGTCAGTGCTGCCAGTCGCCTCATCACGTGCCGCCACTGCCCCAGACGCTCAGGTAGCCCTTGCTGGGCTGGTACGCCTTGGCGAACTGGTTGTGCAGGAACGTGCGGTCGGTCTGGTTGATCTTGATGCAGCCCGCGGAGCGGTAGTTCGAGTCGCTCCAGCCACTGGTGCCCTGCGAGTGGATGAAGAGCTCGGTGCGCATGTTGCCGCACCGGGTCTTCTTGTTGCCGAGCTCCCAGACCCAGCCCCGCACGACCGCGTTGCCGCCGGTCTTGTTCCAGTGCTTGAAGTAGCTGTTGCTGTCGGAATCGGTGTTGCTGTACACGCCGTCCGGCAGCCAGCCGTGGTCGTTCGTGCACTCGTTCTTGGTGCCGTCACCGCTGCCGGCCCGCATCTTGATGCGGTACTCCGTGGTGCCGATGCTCACGTACGCGACGAGCTGGCTGTTGAGCGGTGACCCGATGTTCTTGATGTAGTTGAACTGCGGCGGTTCGGTCCACTGACCGACCACCTCCTGCGTGTAGGCCTGTGCCGGGGCAGTCGCGCCGAGTGTCAGCGCGATCGCTCCGAGTACCGCCCATGGTTTGATCCGCAAGGTGTCTCCCTAACCTCTGGGGTGCGGAGAGCCTGGCGAACCATGCGAAAAGCCCCTTGCCCGTAGCAAACCCGTACTACCGTGCCGCGCGTGGACGCCTTCCACTCGCTGTTGCGCTTGAGACGGCACGAGGCGTCGGTGAGCCAGCGCGAGCTCGCCGACCGCGCCGGCATGAGCGTCGCCGCCGTCCGCGACCTGGAACAGGGCCGATCGCGCCGGCCGCACCCGCGGTCCGTGCGGGCGCTGATCGACGCGCTGGGCCTGACCGGCGCACATGCCGATGAGTTGCGCGCTGCTGCTTCTCTTGAGCTGCGGCCGGCTGCTGTCGACGGTGCGGTGCGGTTGTCCGTGCTCGGGCCGCTGACGATCCATCGTGGACAGATGGAAACCGGTGTAGGACGCGGCAAACGGCGCCTGCTGCTCGGCCGATTGGCGCTTTCTCCTGGTGTTCCAGTTGCCGCGGAAGAGCTTTCCGAACTGGTCGGTTCGTCGTTGCAGGTGCACGTGTCCCGGCTGCGGTCGATGGTCACCTTGGATCTGGTGCCGGGCGGGTACCGGTTGTGCCTGCCCGTCGCGCAGCTCGACCTGTTGTCGTTCCGGTCGCTGGTCGCCGAGGCTTCGATGGCTTCCGATGCTTCGGCTTTCGATCTACTGGGTTCGGCGCTGTCGTTGTGGCGCGGGCCGGCGCTGGCCGATGTGGACGAGCTGCGCGAGCACCCGCTGGCCGCCGCATTGGCTTCCGAACGAATCTCGGCTGTTGTCTTATGCGTCGGTGGCCTTGGCGTTGGGCCGGCCTGCGGACGCGTTGACCTGGCTGCGGGCCTTGGCTGCGGAGAACCCGCTGCACGAGCCGTTGCACGCGCAGTTGATCGGGGTGCTGGCGGCCTCATCGCTGCAGGCGGAGGCTCTTTCGGCCTTTGACGTCGTGCGGCGACGGCTTGCCGACGAGCTCGGCGTCGATCCCGGCCCCGAACTGGTCGAGGCGCATCGACGTCTGCTGCGCGCCGAGCCGCCGCGCTCCGTGCCCGCACAGCTGCCGTTGCGGCTGGCTTCGTTCGTGGCGCGGGAAGCCACTTTGTCGTTGCTGGGCAGCCCGCTCGTCGTGGTGTCCGGTGTCGCGGGCGTCGGCAAGACGACCTTGGTGGTGGAGTGGGCGCACCGGGTGCGCTCGCGTTTCCCCGACGGCCAGCTGTACGTGAACCTGCGCGGCTTCGACCCGCTGGGACCGCTCTCTGCTTTGGAGGCGCTGCACGGTTTCCTGGACGCCCTCGGCGTCCCTGCGTCGTCGATACCCTCAGGTCTTGCCGCTCGTTCCGCGCGTTTCCGCAGTCTGCTGGCCGACAAGCGGGCGCTGATCGTGCTGGACAACGCGCGTGACGCCGAGCACGTCCGCCCGTTGCTGCCCGGCTCTGCTTCTTGCCAGGTCGTCGTCACCAGCCGTGTTGCGCTGACCGGCCTGGTCGCCGTCGAGGGTGCTGTGCCGGTGGCTCTCGACGTGTTGTCCTCGGTCGAGGCTGATCGACTTCTGCACGGCCGTGGCGTTCCCGAGGCTGCCCGGCCGGGCATCGTCTCGGTGTGCGCCGGTCTCCCGTTGGCGCTGGCGATCGCCGCCGCTCGTTCCGACGCGGTCTGCTCGGGCCTGGACTCCTTGTCGGACAACGATCCTCGCGCCGACGTCCGCTCGGTCTTCTCGTGGTCTCTCGGGGCTTTGTCTGCTGGCGCCCGTTCCTTGTTCTCTTTGCTGGGGCTGCACCCCGGCCCGGACTTCGCCGCTCCGGCCGCGGCGGCTCTGGCCGGTTCCGATGTTTCCGTTGTGCTGGACGAACTGGTCGAAGCTTCCTTGGTTTTCTTGACTGGCCCTGGCAGGTACGCGATGCACGACCTGGTGCGCGAATACGCCTCCGAGCTGGCTCCCTCGGCCGACCTGCGCCTGCTGGACCACTACCTGCACACCGCCCGTGACGCCGCGATGTTGTTGCAGCCCAACCGAGGCCCGTTCTCGTTGCCCACGCCCACTGCTCCACCCGTCGCCCTGTCTTCCTTGCGCGAGGCCTGGTCGTGGTTCGACGCCGAACGCCAAGTGCTCGTGGCTCTAGCGTTTTCGTCCACTTCGGACATTCACGTCTGGCAGCTGGCGCGAGCTTTGGCTTCGTTCTTCAACTACCGCGGCCTGTGGGACGAGGCGATCCCGTTGCACTCCGCGGCACTGGAAGCCGGTGTGCGCATGGATTCGTTGTCAATGCAGGCCATGGCCCACCGCTCTCTCGCCGGCGTCTACGGCTACATGGACAGCCCTCTCGCGGACTACCACTACGACCGCGCGATCTCCCTGTTCTCGTCACTCGGCGACGAGATCTCCGAGGGCCACGCTCTGATGAACCTGGCCTGGCTGTTGTCCCGCCGGGGCAAGGACACCGACGCGCTGACCCAGTACGAGCGCGCCCTGTCGCTGTACCGCCTGTGCGGCAACGAGTACGCCGAGGCCCGCGCCCTGAACGCCCTCGGCGAGAAGCTGGCGAGCATGGACCGCGCCGCGGAAGCCGTGTCGTATTGTTCGTCCGCTTTGGAGGTGATGGAGCGGCTCGGTGATACCCAGGGCATCGCGATCGTGCTTGACAGCCTCGGCTACGCGCAGTATCGGCTCGGAGCCTTCGCTGACGCCGTAGCGTTGTTCGAACGAGCCCTGCCGCTGCGCGAGGAGGGCGGCGACCGCCACTCGATCGCAGGCCTGCACGATCGCCTGGGTGACGCTCATGCGGCGCTCGGTTCGATGGCGTTGGCGCGGTCGTCGTGGCGCCGAGCCCTGGAAATCCTCGAGAGCGTGAGGCACCAGGACGCGGCGGACGTGCGCGCGAAGCTGGACGGAGCGTAGTCACCGACAGTGGCTGCGGTTCCCCCCGGTAGAGGCTCCTGTTCGCGGTTACGTTCGGGCTCATGGGACGAATTCTCGCCGCTCTGGCCCTCACGTCGAGCTTTCTCATGCTGTCGGCGCCGCTCGCCGACGCCGCGGAGGACGCCCACTGGCAGGTGACACCGTGCCCGTCCGGTTCGAAGGCGTTGTGGCTACCTCGCGTGGACAAGTTCGGCACCGAGTTGAGCTGCTCGACAGACGAAGCGCGTGCGGCCGCGGTGAAGGCGGCCGTGGACAGCGGTAGTCCCACGCGGATGATGAACGTCGCCATCGCGTTCGCTCAACAGCTCTCGGACAAGTCGCTGACGGCGCAGTCGCCGTGCGTGCCGGGTGCCAAGGGCGCGATCGGTGACGCCCTTGGCACCTGTGTGGCCGCTTAGAGCCTCTCTCTTACGCGGGGTAGCTTGGTCGCTGTACAGAACTGCGACCCCGCCGAGGAGATGGCTCATGACCGACAACGCCCAGCCAGGGCGCGTTGGCTATCGGGACATCGCGAACGACATCCGGCGGGAGATCGACTCCGGAGAGTTGCCCGCTGGCAGTCGGATTCCCGGCGAGAACGACCTCATGAGCCAGTACGGCGTGGAGCAGCCGACCGCTCGGCGGGCGTTGGACGTGCTGAAGAACGAGGGCCTGATCGTCGCCAAGCGCGGCTCAGGAACGTTCGTCCGCGAGTTCAAGCCGATCAGGCGCGTGTCCCCAGATCGATTGCAGGCCAACACTTCCTGGGGATCCGGCAAGCCGATCTGGACCACCGACGTCGGCACGCGGCCACGAACCGAGGGCGTGACGGTCGAGATTGAGGTTCCGCCCGCAGCGGTCGCCGAGGTACTCCAGCTCGATGACGGCGCCCGCGTGGTGACGCGGCGGCGCAGGTATCTCGTTGACGACAAACCGGTGCAGCTCGCGACCTCTTATTACCCAGAAGCGCTGGTCGCAGGTTCTGCGATCGCTGAGATCAACACGGGCGACGGTGGCGCGTATGCCCGGCTCAAGGAACTGGGCTACGAGCCCACTCGCTTCCGCGAAGAGCTCCGCTCCCGCATGCCGCGAGACAACGAGCGTGAAGCTCTCGACCTAGCCCAGGGCACTCCGGTGATCCTGATCGTGCGGACGGCGTTCACGGCCGATGACCGGCCAGTCGAGGTCAACGAGATGGTCCTCGACGCAGCGGCGTACGTGCTCGAGTACAAGTTCACGTCCCTGGACTGACTTGCCTTCCTGTACAGAACTACGCTTCACTGCGGTTCACAAGTTCTGTACAGAACAGGTGGTCGACGTGTCAGGTATGCCCATCGCGCCGTACATCACCGCGTGGAGTGCTGAACAAGATCTGCCGTGCGTACTGGTGGAGCGGGCGGATCACCGCATTGGGTACGCCAACGAACTGCTGAGCGACCGAGATCGGCATGGCGTGCTGTGGCAGCAGACCGCTCTTCGTCATGGCGTCGGACGGCCTGAATTTGCTCGGGTTCATCCGTTGCGGCAACGACGTGCGATGGAACTGTTGCTGTGTCAGGTGTGCGGTGGGCCCGCCGATCAGAACGACGACGGAGTGCTGTGGCTTCTGCGTGACCACACCGATGACTGGCCACAGTGGCCGGAGGGCATGGCATCGGTGGAGCCGCCGGTGTGCCTGCCATGTGTGCCGGTCGCGATGCGGCTTTGTCCGGCATTGCGACGTGGCGCGGTCGTGGTTCGTGTCCGAGAGTGCCCGATCGCGGGTGTGCGCGGGGCGCTCTATCGGCAATGCGTGCTGGCACCGGCGGTGGTCACCGCGGGGAACTTCACCTACGACGATCCTGTGGCGGGCCGGGTTCTGGCTTCTGCACTGATCCGCGAACTGCGCGGTTGCTCCGTTGCTCCGTTCGTGGAACGGGATCGTGAGGCTCGCCCGAAAATTGCCACGCGACTTGGCTTGTAATGATCGCCATGTGACTCCCGATCAAGTGCGTGCACCACCGCCGAGACCGGGAGCCCGCAGTGACGTCGCCGAACTGGAAAGCCGAGTACGCCAAGATCCGCCCGTCGTACGAGGCCTACGAGAAGAAGCTGCGCGAGCTCGTGATCGAGATCTTGATGCATGCCGGGATCGACGTCTTCCAGGTCGAGGGCAGGGTGAAGACGCCGGACAGCTTCGAGGAGAAGATCCAGCGCAAGGCCGGCAAGTACGCCGACCCGCTCTCGGACATGACCGATCTGGTCGGGCTGCGCGTCATCGCGTACTACCTCGAGGACGTCGACCGGATCGTCGAACTGCTGAGCGGCGAGTTCGAAGTGTGCAAAGAGCACTCGATGAACAAGCAGGACGAGCTGGCACCCGACCAGTTCGGGTACACGTCCAACCACTTGGTCATCCGGATCGGCGACCGGAGCGAACGACCCGAGTGGGCGAAGTATGCCGACATCTCGGTGGAGCTCCAGGTTCGGACGATGTCGCAGAACGCCTGGGCCGCGGTGCACCACAAGCTCAGCTACAAGCGGGTCGAAGAAGTGCCGGCGTCGTTGCAGCGACGGCTCTTCCGGTTGAGCGCGTTGTTCGAGATGGCGGACGAACAGTTCTCCGCGATCAGGCAGGCCACGTCTGAGATCTCGACCGAGTACTCCGACAACCTGAAGCAGGGCAACCTCGCCATCGCCCTCAACGCTGAGTCCATCAGCGCCTACCTGGCCACCAGCACCAAGTTCCGCAGGATGGCATCGCTCGCCGAAGAAGAGTTCGACCTCGGCGTGGGAGGTCCGCTGAAGGCCGACGACGAGTACCGCAGCACGCTCATCCGCATCATCGAGTACCTGGGAGGCGAGACGATCGAGGACCTGGACCGGCTGATGCCCGACGACCAGACGTCGCGCAAGGTGTTGCACGTGCTGCAGACGATCCGCTCCCGCGAAGACAGGATTGGCTTCGACATCTACGCGTTCCTCGGCGACATGCTGGTGACGGCACACGGGCTGAACAAGAGTGCCTTCAACGACCTGTACACCGGCAGGTGGGAACACTTCCTGGAAGCCAGGAGGATGCTGCGGAGCCTGGAGCAGGAATGAGGTCCTGCTCCAAGCCAGGGACGGCTCAGCCGTTGAGCACGGCGCGCGACATGACGACGCGCTGGATCTGGTTCGTGCCTTCGTAGATCTGCGTGATCTTCGCGTCCCGCATCATCCGCTCCACCGGGAAGTCCCGCGTGTAGCCGGCGCCACCGAACAGCTGCACCGCGTCCGTGGTGACCTCCATGGCCACGTCGGAGGCGAAGCACTTGGCGGCGGCGGTGATGAAGCTGATGTTCGGCTCGCCGCGCTCGGCCTTCGCGGCCGCGACGTAGACCATGTGGCGGGCGGCCTCGATCTTCATGGCCATGTCGGCGAGCATGAACTGCACGCCCTGGAAGTCCGAAATGGACTTGCCGAACTGCTTGCGGTCCTTGACGTACGCGACTGCGGCCTCGAGGGCGCCCTGTGCGATACCGACCGCCTGCGCGCCGATCGTCGGACGCGTGTGGTCCAGCGTCTTAAGAGCGGTCTTCAGGCCGGTGCCCGGCTCGCCGATGATCCGGTTAGCGGGGATGGTGCAGTTCTCGAAGTAGATCTCGCGGGTCGGCGAGCCCTTGATGCCGAGCTTGCGCTCCTTGGGGCCGACGGAGAAGCCCGGGTCGTCCTTGTGCACGACGAACGCGGAGATGCCGGCCGACTTCTTGGCGGCGTTGGGGTCGGTCACGGCCATGACCGTGTACCAGGTGGACTCGCCGGCGTTGGTGATCCAGCACTTGGTGCCGTTGAGCACCCAGTTGTCGCCGTCGCGGACGGCCCGCGTGCGCATCGAGGCGGTGTCGGAGCCTGCCTCGCGCTCGGACAGGGCGTAGGAGGCCATGGCCTCGCCCGAGGCGATGGACGGCATGACGAGCTGCTTCAGCTCCTCGGAGGCCGAGAGCAGGATCGGCATGGTGCCGAGCTTGTTCACCGCCGGGATCAGGGACGACGAACCGCAGACGCGGGCGATCTCCTCGATCACGATGCAGGTGGCCACGGAGTCGGCGCCCTGGCCGTCGTAGGACTCGGGCACGTGGACGGCGGCGAAACCCGCCTTCACGAGGGCGTTGTGGGCCTCTACCGGGAAGCGCTCGTTCTCGTCGACCTCGGCCGCGAACGGCTTGATCTCCTTCTCGGCGAGCGAGCGGACGGCCTCTCGCAGCGCCTCGTGCTCCTCGGCGAGCTGGTAGGTGCCGAAGCTCGGGTTCACCTTTGTTACCTCCGGGTAGCTGGTACTCAGCACGATGTTAGCGCCCGTTCACTACGGGCGCTGCTGTGCTGTTGAGCACTCAGAGGGACTTCTGCAGCGCCGCGTCCTTGTCTAGTACGAGCTGCTCGAGTTCCGCCTGGAAGCGGGCCATGCGCTCCTGCAACGCGGAGTCCGAAGAGGCCAGCATCCGGACGGCCAGCAGGCCTGCGTTGCGGGCGCCACCCACTGAGACCGTGGCCACCGGGACGCCCGCGGGCATCTGCACGATCGAGAGCAGGGAGTCCATGCCGTCGAGGTACTTCAGCGGCACGGGCACGCCGATGACGGGCAGCACGGTGGCGGAGGCGACCATGCCGGGCAGGTGGGCGGCACCGCCGGCGCCCGCGATGATCACCTTCAAACCACGCGAAGCAGCCGAGGTGGCGTAGTCGAGCATGCGCTGCGGGGTGCGGTGGGCTGAGACGACGCTCACCTCGAACGAGACGTCGAACTCGGCGAGCGCCTCGGTGGCGGCCTTCATCACCGGCCAGTCCGAGTCGCTGCCCATGATCACGCCAACCTGAGTCACTCCGAGCTCCCGTGAATGTCGTATCCGTCTGACCAAACGCCGGTGGACAGCCAGTCCGCGGCCAACCGCGCGCGCTCGCGCACCGAAGTCATGTCGTTGCCGAGGAACGTCACGTGCCCGATCTTGCGGCCCGGCCGTTCCTCCTTGCCGTAGAGGTGCACGTGCGCGTCGGGGAAACGCGCGAACAGGTGGTGCAGGCGCTCGTCGGGGCCCATCGCCGGAACGTCGGACGCGCCCAGCACGTTCGCCATCACGACGGCGGGGGCCATCAGGTCCGTGCGGCCCAGCGGGTAGTCGAGGACGGCGCGCAGGTGCTGTTCGAACTGGGAGGTGCGCGCGCCCTCGATCGACCAGTGGCCGGAGTTGTGCGGGCGCATCGCGAGCTCGTTGACGACCACGCCGTCCGCCGTCTCGAACAGCTCGACGGCCAGCACGCCGACCACGCCCAGCGCTTCGGCGACCTTCAGCGCGAGCTCCTGGGCCGCGGCACCGTCCAAGGAAGGAGCCGGCGCGAGGACCTCGACGCAGATGCCATCGGACTGCACGGTCTCGACGACCGGCCACGCCGCGCCCTGCCCGAACGGTGAGCGCGCGACCACGGCCGCCAGCTCGCGGCGCATCGGCACGCACTGCTCGACCATCAACGGCGTCCCGGCCTCCAGCAGCTCGGGGACGACCAGCTCGGCGCTGTTCGGCTGGTTCAGCATCCACACGCCACGGCCGTCGTAGCCGCCGCGGATCGCCTTCAGCACGCACGGCCAGCCGTGCGCCGCGCCGAACTTCAGCACGTCGCGGACCTCGTGGACCTCGGCGAACGGCGGCACCGGCAGCCCCAGCTCGGCCAGCCGCACCCGCATCTTCAGCTTGTCCTGCGCGTACTGCAGCGCGTCCGGACCGGGGTGCACCTTCACGCCCTCGGCGACCAGCGTGCGCAGGTGCGCGGAAGGCACGTGCTCGTGGTCGAACGTGACGACCTCGCAGCCCTTCGCGAACGCGCGCAACGCGTCCAGGTCGGTGTGCGTGCCGAGCACCACGTCCCGCGCGACCAGAGCGGCGGGGTCGTTCTCGGAGACGGCGAGCACGCGAAGTGACTGGCCGAGCGGGATCGCGGCCTGGTGCGTCATGCGGGCGAGCTGCCCGCCGCCGATCATGCCGACGACTGGGAGACGGGTACGGGAGTCCACGGTTCAGGCATCCTACCTGCGGCTTCTTCCGCGCTCACCAGCAGAGCCAGCCGCCGGGCGGTCACGCTGCCCGCGGGTGCGGTGTGGATCACCAGTCGCTGGTCGTGCTCCGGCGCCCCGAGCACCTCGCAGTCGAACTCCAGCAGGCCCGCGACGGGGTGCCGCAGCCGCTTGCGGTCCGACCGGCGCACGGCCACGTCGTGCTCCGACCACAACCGGGCGAACAGCGGGCTCGCCATCAACTCGTCGACCAACGGCTGCGCGGACGGCCGGCGCGCCAGAGTCGCGCGAAGGTCAGCGACATGCGAGCGGGCTACGTCCTCGCGCTCCTCCGCCGGAATTCGATCCGGCTCGGTCAGGAAGAACGCCCTGAGCAGGTTCAGGCCCGGACGCAGACCTGGGTGCACGAGCGCGGCGCGGGGAGTCCAGGCGAGCACGTCACCGAGGTCGGTCATCACGAACGCGATGTCGTCGCGCAGGCGGTCGAGCAGTAGCTGGACGCCGGGCCGGACCTCACGCGACGGGGGCTCTTCCGGCACCGCCTCGCCTGCGAGCCGGAACAGGTGCGCGCGCTCGTCGGCGTTGAGCTCCAACGCGCGTGCGATGCCGTGCAGCACTGACACGGACGGATGCGGTCCACGGGCCTGTTCGAGACGTGTGTAGTAGTCGGTCGACACGCCCGCAGCGGCCGCGATCTCTTCCCGGCGACGGCCCGGAGTGCGGCGGCGCCCACCACCGATCGGCGCCATCCGCTCGCGGCGGCTGCGCAGAAAGCCCGCCAATTCACGCATGCCTCCACCGTAGCCAGGGATCGACCGTCCCTGGCTGTGCACACAACGCCAGAACACGCTGGAACGCATGAAGATCGCGTTGACAGGGTCGACCGGACGGGTCGGCAGCAGGCTTCTCCCCCGACTGCGAGAGCTGGGCCACGACGTGCGCCCGTTCGCCCACCGGCTGGCGGACGCCGGTGCTGTGCAGGAGTTCGTGACCGACGTAGACGCCGTGGTGCACGTTGCCGCCGCGCTCCGCACGAGCACCGACCACGAGGGCGTGAACGTCCACGACACCCGAAGGCTCGCCGAAGCGTCCGCGAAGGTGCCGTTGTTCGTGCACTTCAGCACGAACCTGGTCTATCCCGCCGGACTCGGCAGGCCCGCGACCGAGGACGACCCGGCGAGCCCCGCGCCCGCGTTCGGCGACTACGCCCGCACCAAGGCCCTCGGCGAGAAGGCCGTGCTCGCGAGCAGAGAGGCCACGATCCTCCGGCTGGCGTTCGTCTACGGAGACGGCGACCCGCACCTCAAGGAGGCGATGAACTGGGCGTCGACCTGGCCTGGCCACCAACGGCTGCACATGATGCATCACGCAGACGTGGCACAGGCGGTCGCGAAGGTTCTCGACAGCGGTGCGAGCGGAATCTTCAACGTGGCGGACGACAGCCCCACGACGGCGGTCGAGCTGCACCTGCTGAACGGCCTCACCCCCAGTGAAGCCGTCCAGCAGGAGTTCGACCCGTGGCACGGAATCGTGTCGACGAACCGGGCACAACGGGAGCTCGGTTTCCGCCCGCGTTACCCCTCGGCCTGGGCCGCGGCGACGGCCGGCGTGCTCTGAACCGGCTCCGCCTCGGCGGAGATGCGGCGGTGGGAGCGCGACGGCTTCCACCCGCCGCCGTGGCGCAGCAGCCGGAACGTCAGCGCGAACAGCGCGGCCGCCAGCAACACGCACACACCGAACTCCATGTAGCGGAACGCCGTCATGCGCTCGATCGGCTGGTAGTCGATGTACGTGCCCACAGCGCTGCCGGACGTGCGCATGCAGCTGTTCGGGTTCGAGAACCGCGCGCACACCTCCGGCACGTTGACCGGACGCAGGTCGCCGTTGACGAAGCCCTTGCCGAGCTCGAGCGCACCCCACGGGACCACCGCGGTGCTGTCCCAGCGGGCCACCGTGCGGGTGGCCGGCAGGTAGTGGTCGCGCAGGATCACGGTCAACAGCACGCGCGACAACGTGTAGAAGACCAGTGTTGCGGCGATCGCGGTCACCACGTGCCTGGTGAGCAGGCCGATGAACACACCCAGCGCGAGGCCGAAGAGCGCGTAGCCCGCCTGCACGGCCGGATGCGCCTCGAACGCCGACCACGCCGGCATCGAACCGGCGTGCCCGTCACCCAGCCCGACGAGCAGCCCCAGCACCGCGGCCAGCGCGCCGAGCACGATCGCCTTGCCGCGCAACCAGTTCACGGGTTTGACGTCCTGGCCCCACGCGACGAAGTAGGTGCGTTCCTCCAGCTCGCGGGAGATCAGCGGCGCGCCCCAGAACATGCCGACCACGCCGCCGAACACCAGCTGCACCATGAGCCCGTAGAAGCCGGCCATGGGCATGGAGTCGAGCGTCCTGTGCACCGACTCGGCGGTGAAGAGGCCGTAGGCGGCGAGCAGGGCGAGGACCGCGGTGCCGACGATGGTCCACCGGTGCTGACGCCAGGTCAGCCAGACGAACGCGCTCATGCCGCACGCTCCAGGTGGGCCACGACCAGCTCCTCCAGCGTCACGTACCGGGCGGTCCACGGCTCGGCGATCTGCGTGCCGCCGGACTGCACGAGGTACTGCGACTGCGACTTGCTGTGCTTCGCGAGCACCACAGGTCCTTCCACGGGCGGTTCGGAGGCACGTGGTCCCGTGTAGAGAACGTGCTCTTCCAGCAGGGTGTCGGTGTCGTCGTCCACGAGCAGGCGGCCGTCGGCGAGCAGCAGCAACCGGTCGGCCACACCACCGATCTCCGCGACGACGTGCGTGGAGAAGATGAGCGTCATGCCGTTGTCGTTGACCTCGGTCAGCAACTCGCGCATGACTTTGCGGCGCGCCAACGGGTCCAGTTCGGACAGTGGTTCGTCGAGCATCAGGACGTCCGGGCGCGAACCGAGTGCGAGCGCGAGGGTCACGTGCGTGCGCTGGCCTCCGGAGAGGTCGCCGACCTGCAACCGGCGCGGCACCTTGAACCTGGCGAGCCACCCGTCGGCGAGGTCGTTGTCCCAGACGTCGTTCATGCGGCGGCCGAACTGCAGGACGTCGGCCACCTTGAAGTTCCTGTACATCGGCTTGTGCTGCGGCACGTACGCCACGCGGCCCGCGATGGACGCGTGCCCCGACTCCGGCGGCAGATGACCGGCCAGCACGTTCAGCAGCGTCGACTTGCCGGAGCCGTTGGCCCCCACAAGTGCGGTGACGCTGCCCGGCGGCAGCTCGAAGGAGACGTCCTCGACCGCCCACTTCGACACTTCGGCCGCGACCACGCTCATTGCGCTCCCCCACTCAGCACCTCGCGCAGCAGCGCGTAGATGTCCTCGTCCTCCAACCCGGCGGAGCGTGCCTCCGAGACCCAGCCGGCGAGGGTGCCCCGCAGCGGGTCGAGGTCCTCGGGGGCGGCGGACCCCAGGGAGGACTTGACGAAGGTGCCGGAGCCCTGACGGGCCTCGACGAGCCCGGCGAGCTCCAGCTCGCGATAAGCCTTGAGCACGGTGTTCGCGTTCACGCCGCTGGTCGCGACGACGTCTCTGACCGTGGGCAGCCGATCGCCCGGTTGCAACCAACCGAGCCTCATGGCCTCCCTGACCTGCCGCCCCAGCTGCAGGTACGCGGGAAGACCGCTGCCACGGTCGACGTGGAACTCGACCACACACGCTCCCAGATTGTTCTACTGAACTAAGACAATAGAACACTTCTACGGGCGTTGTGAAGAGAACGTTCAAGCAACCCGGTGGGGACGGGAAGCACTCGGGCGCGGGACAGGGGACAGGTCAGCGCCCGAGCGAGGTCAGGAGCGCGCACGCCTCGGCGTGCGTGTCCGGCAACCTCTCGGTCCACACCTTCGCGGGCCCGACGGGCCGCACGTTGGGGTCGTCCGCCAGCCGGTCGGCGGCCAGAACGCGCAGGTTGGAGATGCGCCTTGCGAGCAGTTCGTCACGCCGTACGAGGACCGCGGCCACGTACGGGCCGAGGGTCGCCAACGTCTCGCCACTGTCGAACACGGTGCGTAGAGCGTCCGAGACCAGGGTCATCGCGACGACACGTGACCAGCCCGAGGCGCGGTGCACGTCGAGGCGCAGCAGCACCAGTGCGTAGTCGAGGGACACGACCGGTGTCTCCCGGTACACCTCACCCAGACGAGTCCGCAGGTACGCGGCCGTCGCCAGCCCGGTCAGAGGATCTTCGGCCGCGCAGTCGCCGGCCTGCTTCGTCACCACGTCCGCCCATCCCAGCGCTGTCATGCGCAGCATCCGTGAAGGGAGCGCGTCGACGTTCGGCGACACGATGTGCGACGCGTCCGTCAGGACGGCGTGCAACGCGGCCAAATCCAGCAGCGTCTCGCTCAGGCCCGCTCCAGCCTCGGCACGCGCCCGGCCCAGCCGGATCAGCGCGTCGCCGGGGTCCGCGTCCTCGAGCATCGCCGCGCACACGTCGTCGACCTCGGCGAGCGGCCAGTCTGCGGGGAACGCCCAGCCTGCGGCCATGGTGGCGGTCCGCCACCTGGACTTCAGCAGGCGTTCCGCTTGTGCGACACCCACCCGGTCTCCCTTCAGCTCTCGCGATTCCAGGTGGGAGACGCGGCCGGTGCCCGATCGTGACGCAACCCGCGTGGGGGATTGAGACCGCAGTCTGAAACGAGCTCGAACACAGATGGGTGAGTCCCTCCAGCTGCGAGCCTGGACTGTCGGTGCCGCTCGCTACCGTGACGGTGAGATGGTCATGGTGATTCAGGCGTATCGGTTCGCCCTCGATCCGACCACGGGACAGCAGATGTCTCTGCGGTCGCATTGTGGTGCGCAGCGGTACGCGTTCAACTGGGGCTTGGCGCGGATCAGGGCGAACCTCGACCAGCGTGCCGCCGAGAAGACCTACGGCCTTTCCGGCGATCAGCTCACTCCATCGGTGCCGTGGTCGGCTTACAGCCTGCGCAAGGCGTGGAACCAGGCCAAACAGGAAGTCGCGCCGTGGTGGGGCGAGAACTCCAAGGAGGCGTACTCGTCGGGGCTGGCCAATCTCGCCGCAGCGCTGACGAACTGGCAAGACTCCAGCACCGGCGAGCGGCGTGGGCCGAGGGCCAGGTTCCCGAGGTTCAAGGGCAAGCGGGCCGGGGTGTCGTGCCGGTTCACCACCGGCGCGCTCGGCCTGGTCAAGTCGGATCGGCGGCACGTGAAGCTGCCCCGTATCGGCACGGTGCGCACCTGTGAGTCCACTCGCAAACTGGCCCGCCACGTGGAGCGCGGTACGGCACGCATTCGGTCCGTCACCGTGTCCTGCCGCTCAGGACGCTGGTTCTGCGCGTTCTCAGTGGAGGTCGCCCGCAACGACCCGGCGCCCACCCGAAGTGGTCCGGTTGTCGGTCTGGATCTCGGTGTCAAATCGCTCGCGGTGCTCTCCACTGGCGAGGTCGTCCCGAACCCGAAGCACCTCGAAACCGTTCAACGGAAGCTGCGCCGCCTGCAGCGCCAGGCCTCCCGCCGCACCGGTCCTGACAGGCGCACCAACCAGATCCCGTCGAACCGCTGGGGCAAGACCCGGGCCCGCATCACCAGACTGCACGCGCAGGTCACGAACGCGCGCCGCGACGGCCTGCACAAGCTCACCACTCGCCTGCTGCGCGGATTCAGCGCAGTCGTGCTGGAAGACCTGAACGTGGCAGGGATGCTGCGCAACCGACGCCTGGCCCGCCACATAGCCGGAGCCGGACTGGGAGAGGTGCTGCGGCAGACCAAGTACAAGGCAGCTTGGAGCGGCACTCGGCTCATCGTCGCCGACCGCTGGTACCCGTCCTCGAAGACCTGCTCGGACTGCGGCGCGGTGAAAGCCAAACTGCCGCTGCGCGTCCGGGTGTTCGACTGCGACGAGTGCGGTCTCGTGCTCGATCGCGACCTCAACGCCGCCCGCAACCTCGCCGCACTCGTCGGCGAGACGGCTGGCAGCACGTCCACGGAGAGTTGCGCCGGGACGTCAAACACGCCCGATGGAAACCCATGTCAGACCCACACCGTGTGGGCAGCGGGTACTGCCACGGGAAGACCCGCACCACCTGGCGCGGGCCAACGTCGCCGCCGCAAGGCGATGACCGCCTGAAGGCGTGAGTTCAAAGGCACTCACACTTTCGGTGACGGATTGAGATGACTCTTCGCGACGTCGTGCGTCACACTGAGCGCCGCGAGGAGGGGACAGAGACTTGGCGACCGTTCCTGCAGACGTCCAGGGGCCCAGCGACGCGGAACTCATCGAGTCCGTGCGCGGAGGGACCATCGACGCCTACGGCCAGTTGTACGAACGCCACGTCTCGGCGGCCTACAACCTCGCCCGCCAGTTGGCCCGCTCGCAGGCCGAGGCCGACGACCTGGTGTCCGAGGCGTTCGCGAAGGTGCTGGACACGCTCCGTGCCGGCCGCGGCCCCGACTCGGCGTTCCGCGCGTACCTGCTCACGGCCCTGCGTCACACCGCGTACGACAAGACCCGGCGCGACAAGAAGGTCGACCTCACCGAGGACATGACCGACGTCGCGCCGGCCGTGCAGTTCAGCGACACCGCGGTGGCCGGGCTGGAACGAAGCTTGGCCGCCCGCGCGTTCGCCGCGCTGCCGGAACGCTGGCAGATGGTGCTCTGGCACACCGAGATCGAGGGTCAGTCGCCCGCCGACGTCGCGCCGCTGCTCGGGCTGACGGCCAACGGCGTGTCCGCGCTCGCCTACCGCGCGCGCGAGGGCCTCAAGCAGCAGTACCTGCAGATGCACCTGGCCGAGACGGACACCGAGCGGTGCAAGGCGACCGTCGACCGGCTCGGCGCCTGGACCCGCGCCGGGCTGTCCAAAAGGGAAGCGACTCAGGTCGAGGCACACCTCGACGAGTGCGGTCGCTGCCGGGCGCTGGCGGCCGAGCTCGCGGACGTCAACGGCGCGCTGCGGATCTTCGTCGCGCCGCTGGTGCTCGGTGTCGGCGCCACGACCTACCTGGTGGCGGCCGGTACGACCACGGCCGTAGTCGGTGCCGGAGCGGCCGCCGGTGGTGCGGGCGCGGTCGGTGCCTCGATCCCCCGTCAGCTCATCACTGTCGGTGGTTCCGCCGCCGCCGTGGCCGCCGCCGTCGTGATCGCGCTGACCGCGGGTGGCGGGGACCAGCAGGCGCCGCAGGTGCAGGCCGCGGAACCGCCGCCGCCCGCGGTGACCCAGGTCCAGCCGCCACGGCCGGTCGTTCCGCCGGCGCAGCAGCCGTCGCCCACGACGGAGCCGCCGGTCCTGACTCCGTCGCCGGCGCCCGCCCCGCCGCCGTCCGAGACTCCGGCACCGACACCCACTCCGGCGCCGACGCCGCCGCCCGCGTCGCTCACGCCGACCACGCCGAGCGGGTTCACGCTCACGCCGGGCGAGGACCCGAAGGACTTCCCGATCACCGTCCGGAACACGGGCGGCACCCCGGCGCCGCCCGCGAGCATGGTGCTGAACCTGCCTCCGGGCGTGCTGTCGACCGGCGGGCCGGCGTCCTTCGCGGCGCGGCTGCTGCAGACGGACGGCTCCACCGAGCAGACCGTGAACTGCCCGGCCGGCGGCGGCATGATCACTTGTGTCACGCCGCAGGGCATCGCGCCCGGAGGGCAGGCGACGTTCCTCTTCCGGCTGAAGGCGACGCAGGAAGCCACGACCGGGACGATCACGGGCACGATCTCCGCGGGCACCGCGATCTCGGTCAACGTCAGCATCGCGGTCGACGTGCCGCCGATCAACGACGACATCGAGCTCTCCGTGACGACGTGGCAGGAGCAGTTGTACTGGCACCCGCGCTCGGACGTGGACGTGCGCAACAAGGGCCCGCGCGCGGGCACGTTGAAGCTGGACGTCACGTCGACGGACCACATCGTGATCTACACGCCGTATCGCCAGTGCTCGCACACGAGCACGAGGTCGATCCAGTGCGTCGCCGACCTCGACAAGGGCGGCCAGTTCCGGATGTCCTTCTTCACGTTCGGGCGCCGGGACGGGAACATCACCGTCACGGCCACGCTGGGCAACGCGACGAAGTCCGTGGTCGTGCCGGTGAAGGGGTGGCCGGGCCATCCGCCGGTCGACGACCTGCCGCCACCGCCGCCCTCACCTGAGCCGACGACGGTTCCGCCGACGACCACCACCACCACGCCGCCCGTGAAGCCGACGCCGGTCGAGCCCACGAAGCCGGGCACGCCGACGCTGCCGCTCCCGCTGCCGACCCTGACGCCGGAGCTTCCGCCGGTGCTGCCGCCGTCGACCGGTTCGCCGACGCCGTCCGTGCCGCCGTCGTCGCCGGAACCGACCGCGCCGCCGAGGTCGGAGGAACCGTGCAAGCCCGGTCTGCTCCCGTGGTTGATCCCGGACCTGCTGGGGTCGCCGTGCCCGCCGGCCCGAAGTTGATCAAAAGTTGATCTTTCGTCGTCACTGAACGTGCAGGTCAGGTGCCTCCGAGTGGTCGTTGGTAACACCCGGAGGCAGGCGCCGTTATCTTGATCCGTAAGCTGACGCGGTGCTGCCAGTCGTTCGCCGCGCCATGAGCCGGCTGCCAGAACCACTCCAGTTCCTGCTTCACAAGCACCGCGAGATGATCCGGTTCGCAGTGGTCGGCGGCACGACATTCCTGATCGACAACGGCGTCTGGTACGCGTTGAAGCTCACCGTGCTGACCGACAAGGTCGTCACGGCGAAGGTCATCGGCGTGCTGGTGGCGATCATCGCCTCGTACGTGCTGTCGCGCGAATGGTCGTTCCACACCCGCGGCGGCCGCGAGCGCCACCACGAGGCAGCGCTGTTCTTCCTGGTCAGCGGCATCGGCGTGGGCATCAACGTCCTCCCGCTGTACCTGTCGCGGCACCTTTTCGACCTGCAGGCGCCGTTCGTCACGGCGCTGACCGAGGAGATCGCGGACTTCGTCTCGGGCTCGATCATCGGCATGCTGCTCGCCACGGGCTTCAAGTTCTGGGCGATGCGGCGCTGGGTGTTCCCGGACGCCGGCGCTCGTCCAGACCGGCGTGTTCACCCGATCTCCGTAGACTCTCCCCGTGTCCCTAGCCGAAACAGTGGTGTCCCGGTTTCCGGAGCCGATCCGGTCGATCGCGCTGAAGCATCGTGAACTGGTCAAGTTCGCCCTGGTAGGGGGCACCTGCTTCGTGATCGACACGGTCCTGTTCTTCGGGATCAAGATCGTGGTCCTGCCCAACAACCCGGTGACGGCGAAGATCATCGCGACCCTGGTCGCCACGATCGTGTCGTACGTCCTCAACCGGGAGTGGTCGTTCCGCACCCGCGGCGGCCGCGAACGCCATCACGAGGCGGCGCTGTTCTTCCTGGTCAACGCCATCGGCATCGTGCTGAACTCGGCACCGCTGTACGTCGCGCGGTACCTGTTCCACCTGCAGGAGCCGCATGTGTCGCGGTTCACCGAGGAGCTGTCGGATTTCCTGAGCGCGCAGATCATCGGCACGCTCATCGCGATGGCTTTCCGCTGGTACGGGTACAAGAAGTGGGTGTTCCCCGAGGAGAACGCGCGCCGGCGGCCGTTGGACGAGGAAGAGGCGCTCGGCCACTCGTGACGCGGCGGGACCGCCGGCAGGGCGTTGTCCCGCGTCACGGACGCGCAAGGCCTCCTTGTGCCGTGCCGCGGGGGAACGGTGGAAACCGACCGTGACCGGCTGTTGCACCGGGGCGGCAAACAGAACCTCCCTCTGCTCATGGGGATCGAGCAGGTGGAGTTCTTCCACGACGTGATGGTCAGAGAGGTCACCGACGCCGTGCAGGCGGTGGACGCGTTCGCCATGTCGTTGGCATAGGCGAATACCGCGACAGTGGATCTGACAACCCCAGCTTTGCCGTTTGAAGCCGTCACCTTGGCGCGTCACGTAGGGACGTCCCCGCCGGCGGCGTCAGCGCGGGGTGCTCGGCGCCTTCCACGGGATGCCGACCACGTCCTGAGCCTTGGGCACCGGCAGGAACACCGCGAACGTCGCCGGCCGCGCCGTGGACAGCTCCAGCCGCCCACCGTCCGCGTCGACCAGCGCCCGTGCGAGCGCCAGGCCGACACCCGTCGAGCCACCGCCGGACACGCCTCGCTCGAAGATGTGCGCGGCTAGGTCGTCGGGCACGCCCGACCCGCCGTCGCTGACCTCCACCACGACGGTGCCCTCCTCGCTGCGTGCGGCAACGACGACGGCGCCCTCACCGTGACGCAGGGCGTTGTCGAGGAGGACGCCGATGGCTTCGCGGAGGCGGGCCGGGGTGGCGCGGGCCAGCAGGCCGTCGGGGACGCGGACGCGCAAGGTGCGGCCGTGGCTCTTCACCTGCTCGCGCCATTCCTCGGCGATGGCGTTCAGGGCCGGGCGAAGCTCCAGCGGTTCGGCGCCGACGGCTCGGGCCGCGCGCGCGGCGGCGAGGAGCTCGTCCAGGACTGCGGCCAGGCGTTCGGCCTGTTCGAGGGCCGCTCGGGCTTCCAGGGCAGTCTCGGGTTCGGGGTGCTCGGCTAGGGCTTCCAGGCGCAGTTGGAGGGCCGTAAGGCGGCTGCGGAGCTGGTGGGAGACGTCGCCGACCAGTTCGCGCTCGCGTTGGACCAGGCGGGCCAGGGCGGTGGCGGAGGTGTCCAGGGCCTCGGAGACCGCGTCGAGTTCGGAGATGTTGTAGCGCTGCTCGTCGGCGCGGAAGTCACCGGCGCCGAGACGCGAGGCGCGGGCAGCCACGTGGCCGAGCGGCTTCGCGAGCGTTTGCGCGGTCACCAGGGCGACGACCGTGCCGGTGCCTACGGAGAGGCCGAGCAGGAGCAGCACCAGGCCCGCCACCTGGAACTGGGTGGTGTGCATCGGGGCCGACGGGATCTCCAGCCGGACGGTGCCCTGCTGGGCGATCGGCAGTTCCGCGGTCAGCGGGTCGTCGCCCGGCGAGGGGCCGGTGACGCTGGTGGCGCCACCGGACACCACGGTGAGGCGGCCGTCGGTCGGGATGGCGATCCGGACGGCCTCGATGTCGAGGCTCTGGCGGTTGGCGAGCTGGTCGTCGAGGGTCGTCGCGATGCGCTGGGCGCGTTCGGTGAGCACGCCGCGGGCGTTGTCCTCGACGAGAGTCAACGCGGAGTAGCCCAGCGGGAGCCCGAGGACGATCCCCGTGACGGCGACGGCGAGCAGGATCGCCCGCAGGATCCGGCGGCGCATCAGTCGGCGTTGAAGCGGAAGCCGCGGCCGCGGACCGTCGCGATGCGCTTCTCGGCCGAGTTCGGGGTGCCGTCGCTGAGCTTTCGGCGCAGCCACGACATGTGCATGTCGAGAGTCTTGCTGCCCTTGAGGTCCGGGTCGTTCCAGACCTCGGACAGGATCTCGTCGCGGCTCACGACCTGGCCCGCGCGCTGGATGAGCACCTTGAGGAGCTCGAACTCCTTGTTCGCGAGCTGGATCTCGCCGCCGTCGACCGTGACGCGGCGGGCGGCCAGGTCGACGCGGACGCCGTTGACCTCTAGCGTGCCCGGCGCGCGGCGGCGGAGAAGGGCCCGGATGCGGGCCATCAGCTCGGCGAGCCGGAACGGCTTCGCCACGTAGTCGTCCGCGCCCGCGTCGAGCCCGACCACGAAGTCGACCTCGTCGGCGCGCGCGGTGAGCATCAGCACGGGGATCCCCCTGCCGTTCTGCCGGAGCCTGCGGCACACCTCCAAGCCGTCCATGCCGGGCAGGCCGAGGTCGAGGACCAGAAGATCCATGCCCCCGACCATGGCGGCTTCGAAGGCACTCGGCCCGTCCACGACGACCTGCACCGAATAGCCCTCCCGCGTCAACGCGCGGGAGAGCGGTTCCGCGATGGCCGGGTCGTCCTCGGCCAGCAACACCACGCTCACGGGCCCAGCGTATTCGTGGAACGATCGCCGCGTGTCACGCCACGATGCTGATCTCGAACTCGCCCTCCGCCTCGCCGACGCCGCCGACGCGATCACCTCCGCCCGATTCCGCGCTCACGACCTCGCCGTGGAGCGCAAGCCGGACCGCACGCCCGTCACCGACGCCGATGTCGCGGTCGAGGACGCCGTGCGCGAGGTGCTCGCCGCCGAACGCCCGTCCGACGTCGTGATGGGCGAGGAACGCGGTGGCACGCTGGATGCTTCGCGCGTCTGGGTGCTCGACCCGATCGACGGCACCAAGAACTTCCTGCGCGGCGTGCCGATCTGGGCGACGCTGATCGCCCTGGTCGAGGACGGCACGCCGGTCGTGGGCGTCGTGTCCTCGCCCGCACTCGGGCGCCGGTGGTGGGCCGCTGCCGGTGGTGGCGCTTTCATGTCGGACATGGCCGGTGAGCGCGCGATCTCCGTGTCCGGGGTGCGCTCTCTCGAGGACGCGTACGTCTCGACCACCGACTTGAAGTCGTGGGTCGAGCACCACACGCGCGAGGCGTTCCTGCGTCTCGTGGACGCCACGTGGGAGAGCCGCGCATTCGGCGACTTCTACCAGCACTGCCTGGTCGCCGAGGGTGCCCTCGACCTCGCCGCGGAGTGCGTGGCGAACCCGTGGGACATCGCCCCGTTCCAGGTCCTGGTGACGGAGGCAGGCGGCCGTTTCACCTCACTGTCGGGTGAGGAGCGTTACGACGGCGGCGACGTGCTGACGTCGAACGGCCACCTGCACGACTCCGCGCTCAAGCTGGTTGGACGGTAAGACTTCCGCGCGCGACCTGGGCCCAGGCCAGCCGTCCGAAGAGGTAGTGGCACGCCACGCTCTCGTCGTCGAACCGGGCCCAGTCGTAGCGGTTGCCCTGCTCCTGCCAGAACACCTCGTAGCCCCTGACCACGTCGGTCTCGGCGTCGACGTCGGCGAGCAGGCACCAGCGCTGGTCCGTCTCCTCGCCGATGCTGACGACGTCGTCGGGCACGCCGATCTTCGTCAGCCACTCGGGCAGCGTCTCGACGTTCATGCGGTGATCTCCG
Organism: Lentzea sp. NPDC005914; assembly: GCF_040629405.1. Classification (NCBI taxonomy): domain Bacteria; kingdom Bacillati; phylum Actinomycetota; class Actinomycetes; order Pseudonocardiales; family Pseudonocardiaceae; genus Lentzea; species Lentzea sp. NPDC005914. The sequence continues at coordinate 183,816 of NZ_JBEXVQ010000014.1, forward strand.
TGAGGTAGCCGAGCGCGACGAGGTCAGCGACGGGGTAGGTGGTGCGGTACCTGGTCGCGCCGCCGGGCTGGCCGAACCAGGGTGCGCTGATGGTGCGGTGGACGGGCAGGTCCTGTTCGACCCGGTACCTGCGGTAGCCCTCGTCCGCGGCCTGCGGCGGCAACGAGCGTTGCGCGAAGGGGGTGCCCGCGGTGGACAGGACGCGGCCTTCCGCGGTGCCGAACCGGTCGAGCTCGGCGCCTGCCTTGAGCACCTCCGGCCGGCTGTCCTCGTAGCCGCCCTCGCGTTCGACCGGCCAGCGCGGGGTGCCGTCCTCGTTCTCGAAGAGGGCCGACCAGTCGCGCTCGTGCATGCCGGCCAACGGGTCGTAGCCGGTCAGCAAGGCCTGCACGACCGAGTGGTCCTTGCCGAGGCCGTCGGAGTGGTCCGCGGGCCGGGCGGAGGACGTGTCGACCAGGTCGGCCTGCGGGTGGTCCTGCGGGGCGAACCTGGGGATGACCTGCTCGTCCGGTTGCGGAGGCGGCGGGAGCTGCCTGGCGGGCTTCGGGGCGAGCCGCGGGGCTCGGCCCGCGGACAGGAAGATCGCCATGAACCAGCTGCCCGCGGCGGCCGCGGTGTAGGTGTGGCGGGCGACGTCGTAAGCGACGCCGGGGACGCCGGACAGGGCCTCGTTGCGCTCGAGGCGGTCCGTGAGGGAGCCGCTCTGGTGTCCGTTGAGGTCGACGCCCGCCAGCGGGGCGGTGCCGAAGTCGATGCCCGCCCCTGGTGCGGCAGGCGCCACGACGGTGTCGCCCACCTTCTGACCGGGGATCGCCGCATCGCTGCCGGGTTCGCCGAACGCGCCGTCCTTGTGCAGCGGGTCCTTGAGGGGGTCCTTCGACGGGTCCTTGGCGAGTGCGTCCTTGCTACCGGGCTGGCCCTGGCCAGGAGCCTGGTTGCCGCTCTGTCCGGGCTGACCGGGGGCCTGGCTGCCGGGCTGGCCCTGCTGGCCGACGACCGAAGCCTGTCCGCCTGCCGTGCCCTGGCCGAACTGGCCGCTCACCGCCTGACCTGCCGACCCCGGCGCACCGGTCTTGCCCGCCGGTCCGGCCTGCGGACCTGCCTTGGCTTCGGCCGCGGCCTTCGCGTCGGTGGCCTTGGCCGCCTGCTGACCCTGCTGGGCCGCCTGCTGGCCGGGCGCCTGGGTGCCGCCCTGCTGGCCGACGACCGCGCCGACCTGGGCACTCGCGGCCGGAGCCGCCGACGGGACACCGCCAAGAGCGCTGCCCACGGCACCGCCCACTGGGCCGCCGACCGGGCCACCCATCGGGGCGCCGCCGCCCAGCGGGCTGCCGAGGGCCGGGCCCGCGGGAGCAGCCGGAGCGGCGGGTGCGGCGGCAGGTGCGGCTGGCTGGCCGTGCATCTCGCCGCCGCGGACCAGCGTCGGGTCCAGCACGGCGGCGGAGGCCTGGGTGGTGCCTTCGGCGACAGGGCCGAGGTTGCCCTGGACGCTCGGGATCGCTTCCACGACCGGTGCGACCGCGGGCTGGACGGTCTGGGTCACCTCGGCCACGAGACCTGGCAGCACCTGAGGACCGCCTCGGCCGGGACCGTCGCCACGGCCAGGACCGTCACCGCGGCCGGGACCATCACCGTGACCGGGGCCGTCACCGCGACCATCGCCGGGGCCATCGCCCTTGCCGTGACCGTCGACGGCGTCGAACACCGGACCGGTCGCCTCACGGCCACCGGGCACCGCGTCCACCAGAGGAGCGGCAGCGTCCGTCACAGCACCGACCACGGGCGCGACAGGCCCGGTCGCGGCGTGCACGACCGGAGCCACGGGCGCCGTCGCGTCGTGCACGACGGGAGCGACCGCATCGGTGACCGGAGCGACCACCTGAGCAACGGGCTCGACGGCCTGAGCAACGGGAGCCACCACGCCGCCGACCACGTTCGTGACCGGAGCGAGCAAGCCACCACCGCCACCACCGCCGGGGCCGTGGGCGCCCGGTGCGGTGTTCACGGGCGGCGAGGCCTGGCTCATGTCCACGCCGCTGCCCAGGTTGATGGCGGAGGACAAGGTGTGGTGGAGGTTCGCGACGTTGGCCGCGGTGCCTCGAGTCAGCGTGTCGAGCCCGAGCAGAGCGTTGGGGTTGCCGGCGTTGGCCGACGCGGTCGCCGCGTCGTTGTTCTTGGCCAGCGTCACCAGCTCGCGGACGATCTCGACCTTCGCGGCACCCACCTGCTGGGCGGCGTGGTCGAGGCGGTCGGCGGCGGCGTGGCAACCGCGGGCGGCGCGCTGCAGGTCGCCGTCCGGGGCCACGACCTTGGCCCAGTTGCCCCGAGCGGCGTCGCCGGTCGCGCCCGTGACGCCTTCCAGCGCACGCGTGGCGGCGCCGTCGGAGGAGGTGCCCAGGGTCTTGATCTTGTTGCCCGCGTCGCGCCACGCCGTGGCGCTGGAGCGCATGGCTTCCTCGTCCGCCTTGGGCCACGAGACGCCTGCCTTGGCGGCGACCTCGGTGAGTTCGGCGGGTAGCTCGATGCCCATGTCAGCCGTCCAGCCTTCTCATCGCGGAGGCGTTGCTCTGCTCGACGTGCCGGTACGTCTCGGCCGTCGCGGCGAGCTTGTCGCCCACGTCCCCCAGCGTCGTCGAGAGTCCCGACAACGCCCCTGCCGTGTCACCGGAAGGCTTCTGGTGCGAGGCGGCGAAGCTCTGGCCCACCGCGTCGTCACCCCAGCAGGCGCCGAACGCGGCCAGCGCCTTGTCGAGCGTGCCCGCGATCTCCTTGGCCTGGCCTGCGAACCCGCGCAGCTCCCGCGCCCCGGCGTCCAGCCGATCGAGGTCGGCCTCGTACCCGGTCATCGAACCCTCCTGTTGATGAGCTCGGAGTCGAGCCAGCTCTCCCGTTGCTCGTTGTCCTCGTCGTCGTCCATGCGACGGCGGACGGGCTGCCGGCCCAGATCGACGGTCTCGGTGTCGTCCGGTTCGTACTCGGCGGGCTTCAGGTCCGCGGTACCGGCGACGAGCGCGGCGGGATCGGTCGAGGCGGGCAGCACCGCGCTCAACGTCTGATAGGTGTCCTCGGCAGCGCTCGCGGCAGCCGCGGCGACCGTCCGCACGATCAGCTCGGCCAGCTGTTCGGGCCGATGCCGTCGATACGCCAGTTCGGACAGCTCCAGCGCGGCGAGCCGGCCCCCGGATCCCACGACCGCGGTGACCGTCCCATCAGGACTGGACGCCTGGCCGGAGACGGCAGCTAGCTCGCGCTGGACCGACGCCAGCTGCTCACGGCTGCGCCGGTAGTCGGCGAGCAGCTCCTCGACCTGCGCACGGTGGTCGTCCACCGAGTCCCCCTCACACGCATAGCCCTGGGCTCGGGCTCTTGGACGCCGTCGCCCTTAGATCGGTTCCCAGCAGATTCAGTTACGTACGATCAACGACGTGATCGCGTTCGAGGATCTGCCCGCAGGCCGAATCATCCCGCTCGGCGAGGTAATCGTCGACCGGGACGACATGGTGGAGTTCGCCAGGAAGTTCGACCCGCAGCCGTTCCACCTGGACGAGGAAGCGGGGCGGAACTCGATTTTCGGTGGTTTGTCCGCATCCGGCTGGTACACGGCGTCGCTGTGGATGCGCAGCTGGGTCGACGTGGTCCTGTCCGACTCCACCTCGCAGGGCTCGCCGGGTGGGCGCGAGCTGTCCTGGCTCGCGCCGGTGTACGCGGGCGACACGCTGACGTTCGCCGCCGAGGTGCTGAGCGCACGGCTGTCCAAGAGCAGGCCGACGCTGGGTCTCGTGGAGTTCGCGGGCACGGCCCATCGCGGGGACGAGCTGGTCTTCAAGTTCGTCGCCACGGGGATGTTCACAGCGCGCGGCTGACGAGCGCCTGCCGCGTTCCCCTGCGCTCGACCAGTTCGAAGCCCGCGTCGGGCAGCAACGACGGCACTCCCCGACGACGTGCGTCCCGCCGGACGTGGAAGTACGTCACCGAGCAGTACCGGAACCATGGGCGGTGATCTTCGAGCGGCCCAGCCGCGAGACCGAGGCTCTGGGCGCCGCAGCCACCCGGCCGACGGTTTCACCCGAGCCGGAGACGGCGAGCAACCCGAGTCGGAGACGGCGAGCAACCCGATCGGGCGCCGCCGCGCACGCCGAAGCCGGGCGCCTCACCGACAAAATCGCGGAGGTCCCCTTGGGGGGCGCGAGAAGCCCCACTCCAAATCATGGCAGGCAGGTCTGACAATTTTGGGCGGCCGCGATCACGGCCAGGTCAGCCCGGCGACTACTTCGCGAGTGCCCTCACGACCCGCGACGGGCTCGGGCGGCCGAGTTGCTCGGCCATCCACACCGAGGTCTCGACCAGCTTGTCGAGGTCGACCCCTGTCTCGATGCCCAGACCGTTGAGCATCCACACCAGGTCCTCGGTGGCGAGGTTGCCGGTCGCCGACTCCGCGTACGGGCACCCGCCGAGACCACCGGCCGAGGAGTCCACAGTCGTGACGCCGCAACGCAAAGCGGCCAGCGTGTTCGACAGCGCCTGCCCGTAGGTGTCGTGGAAGTGCACGGCCAGCCGGGTCACGTCCCGGAAGCCCTCGAGCAGCGACTCGACCTGGCCGGGCGTCGCCACGCCGATGGTGTCGCCCAGCGACAGCTGCGAACAGCCCATCTCCAGCAACCGCTCGCCCACCGCGACGACCTGGGCGCGCGGAACCGCGCCCTCCCACGGGTCGCCGAAGCACATCGACACGTACCCGCGCACGTCCATGCCGGCGGACAGCGCTCGCTTCACGGTCGGCTCGAACATCTCGAACTGCGAGTCCAGCGTCCGGTTGAGGTTCTTGGAGGCGAACGTCTCGGTGGCGGAAGCGAAGATCGCGATGTGCTTGACCCCGGCCTCCAGCGCCCGGTCGAGCCCGCGCTCGTTCGGCACGAGGACGGGATAGACGACCCCGGGCCTGGCGTCCAAACCGGACAGGAGCTCGGAGGCGTCGGCCAGCTGCGGCACCCACTTGGGGTGCACGAAGGACGTTGCCTCCAAAACGGACAGACCCGCGTCGGCGAGCCGGGAGAGGAACTCCAGCTTCACCGCCACCGGCACGACGACGGACTCGTTCTGCAGGCCGTCCCGGGCACCGACCTCCCAGATCGTCACCCGCGAGGGCAGCGACCCGGAAGGAACCACGTCGGGCAGACCGGCCTCACGCGCGCCCATCGAGCGTCCTCGGGTGGTAGTCGTCGTCGGGGTTGTCGTTGACCTCGCGGTACAGCAACGAGTGCACCTTCTCCACGGACGGGATGTCGTCGAACTCGAGCGGCTCGTCCGACGCCGACTCGATGATCAGCGTGCCGCAGCCCAGCACCCGGTCGAGCAGGCTGTGCTCGAACCGGACGCTGTTGATGCGCGACAACGGGATGTCCAGGCCGGTGCGCTTGAACACGCCCTCGCGCGCCATCACCCGGTCCGACGTGACGATGAAGTGGGTGGTCCGCCAGCGCACCAGCGGCGCGAGCGTCAGCCACATGATCAGCACGACGCCGACCACGGCGAGCGCGACCCACGCGACGGTGGCCCACGACTGGTCGACGACGAGTCCGGCCAGGTAGGTGCCGAGCGCGACCACGACCAACAGCCAGAACACCGGGAAGAGCAGCATCTTCCAGTGGGGATGCCGGTGGATCACGACGTGCTCGCTCGGGCTCAGCAGGTCGTCGGGATAGGCCATGGGCCAACCCTAATCACGCGGGGCGCAAATGCACCACGTCACCAGCGGACACGCCGTGATCCACGCCATCAGTACCGCGAACGACCAGCGTGCCGTCCGCCTCGATGCGCTGCGCCACCCCGAGAAGCTGAACACCACCTGAAAGTTCCACCCGCACGCGCTGACCGACGGTCGCCGAGTGCTCCTGGTACTCCTCCAGCACGCCGGACTCGAACGCGTCGCCGCCGTTCTTGCGCCACACGCCCTCCAGCTGGGCCAGCTCGACCAGCAGCCGGAACGCCAGCTCGCCGCGGTCCAGCTCGGAGGCGCCCGTGTCCTCGAGCGACGTCGGTGCGAGCCCACCCGGCGCGGGCTGCACGTCGTCCGGCAGCTTCGCCACGTTCAGGCCGATGCCCACGACGACGGCCTGCGAGACGCCGGCGGTGATCTCGGACAGGATCCCGGCGCCCTTCTCCGCCTTCGGGCCGAGCAGCAGGTCGTTGGGCCACTTCAGGGAGGCCTCGACACCAACCGATTGGGCGACGCGGACCAGCGCCAGACCGGCGATCAGGTTGAGCCACGGCAGCTGGCGCGGCGGCACTTCGCTCGGCCGGAACAGCACGCTGACGTAGAGCCCGCCCTTCGGCGACGACCACGTGCGGCCACGACGGCCCTGGCCCGCGGTCTGCTCCAGCGCGATGAGGACAGTGCGGTCCTTCGCGCCCTCAGCAGCGGCCTTGGCCAGGTCCGCGTTCGTGGATTGTGTCGTCTCCACGACATCGAGCGCGGCGTACGGACCGTTGGGTGCGACCAGCCGTGCGCGCAGCGCCTCGGCGTCGAGTGCGGTGTCCATCGCGACAGGCTATTGGAACAGAAGAGGGTACGTGCGACTTGAGATGACCAACAGATTGCCGTGACCTGGACAACTGCACGGGGCAGTTCAGCAACGCTCTCGTTAGGCTGCGAGCCCATGAGCAGTGCGACCGAGCCGATCGGGAACGTCCCCGCGGACGCCCCGGACGTCCACACCACCGCGGGCAAGCTCGTTGACCTCTACCGGCGCAACGACGAGGCGGTTCACGCCGGCTCGGCACGCGCGGTCGAAAAGCAGCACGCGAAGGGCAAGAAGACAGCCCGCGAGCGCATCGACCTCCTGCTCGACCCCGGCTCGTTCGTCGAGCTGGACGAGCTGGCGCGGCACCGGTCCACCAACTTCGGCCAGGAGAAGAACCGCCCTTACGGCGACGGCGTGGTGACGGGCTACGGCACCGTCGACGGCCGTCCGGTGTGCGTGTTCTCCCAGGACGTCACCGTCTTCGGCGGATCGCTCGGCGAGGTCTACGGCGAGAAGATCGTCAAGATCATGGACCTGGCGATCAAGACCGGCCGCCCGATCGTCGGCATCAACGAGGGCGGCGGCGCGCGCATCCAGGAGGGTGTCGTCTCGCTCGGCCTCTACGGCGAGATCTTCACCCGCAACGTCCGCGCGTCCGGCGTCATCCCGCAGATCTCCCTGATCATGGGCTCCAACGCAGGCGGCCACGTCTACTCCCCCGCGCTGACCGACTTCGTGGTGATGGTCGACCAGACCTCGCACATGTTCATCACCGGCCCCGACGTCATCAAGACGGTCACCGGCGAGGACGTGACGATGGAGGAGCTCGGCGGCGGTCGCACGCACAACACCAAGTCCGGCAACGCGCACTACCTCGGCAACGACGAGGAAGACGCGATCGCGTACGTCAAGGAACTGCTGTCGTACCTGCCGTCGAACAACCTCTCGGACGCGCCGACGTTCGAGGGCACGCTGGCTGCCGGATCGATCTCCGACTCGATCACCGACGAGGACCGCTCGTTGGACACGCTCATCCCGGACTCCGCGAACCAGCCGTACGACATGCACGAGGTCATCAACCGAGTTCTGGACGACGGCGACTTCCTGGAAGTGCAGCCGCTGTTCGCGCCGAACATCCTGGTCGGCTTCGGCCGCGTGGACGGCCACTCCGTCGGTGTCGTCGCGAACCAGCCCACGCAGTTCGCCGGCTGCCTCGACATCGACGCCTCCGAGAAGGCCGCGCGGTTCGTGCGCACCTGCGACGCGTTCAACATCCCGGTGCTGACGTTCGTGGACGTGCCCGGCTTCCTGCCCGGCACCGACCAGGAGTGGAACGGCATCATCCGCCGCGGCGCCAAGCTGATCTACGCCTACGCCGAGGCCACCGTCCCTCTGGTCACCGTCATCACGCGCAAGGCGTACGGCGGCGCGTACGACGTCATGGGCTCCAAGCACCTCGGCGCCGACATCAACCTGGCGTGGCCGACCGCGCAGATCGCCGTCATGGGCGCCTCGGGTGCGGCGAACATCGTGCACCGCAAGACTCTCGCTAGTGCTGCTGCTGCCGGTGAGGACGTCGACGCGTTGCGCGCGCAGCTGCAGCAGGAGTACGAGGACACGCTGTGCAACCCGTACGTGGCGGCTGAGCGCGGGTACGTCGACTCGGTGATCCCGCCGTCGTACACGCGCGGATACGTCGCGCGGGCGTTGTCGATGCTGCGGGACAAGCGGGAGACGTTGCCGCCCAAGAAGCACGGGAACATCCCGCTGTGAGCGCGGACCAGCCTCTGCTGCGCGTCGTCAAGGGCGCGCCCGATGACTACGAACTGGCGGCTTTGACCGCTGTCGTCGCCGGGCTGGCTTCGGCCGCGCCCGCTGAGGACAAGCCGGTGCGACGGTCCGAGTGGGCTAACCCGGCTCGTCGGGTTCGGCGGCCGTTGCAGCACGGACCGGGGGCCTGGCGGGCGTCTGGTTTTCCCGGCTAGCGGTACTGGACGGTCCGGGGTGAGGACGGGCCGTCGCGCGCTCGGAGCGGGCCGACCCGGCCCGCCGAGTCCGGCGGCTCCTCCAGCACGGACCAGGTGCCTGGAGGGCATCCGGCTTCTGGGCTGGCAGGCTCACGCAGGGGTACCCCTGAGCTGGGAACCCCTGCATCTCAACGTACTCACGGGGTCCGACAAGATCGCCAGCAGGACACACGCCGGGTTCGGTGGCCGTTTGCAGCGCGGACCAGGTGCTGGAGGGCATCCGGCTTCTCGGGCCGAGCAGGCTCACGCAGGCGTACCCCCGAGCCGGGAACCCCTGCTTCTCAACGGTTCTACCGTCCTGGTGACCTGCTGCGGACCACGAGCTGTCACGCCGACCACCCTCGACAGCGCCGGGGAGGGAGCCTGCGTCGCGGTCGCCGAGGGGCCTAGCCAGGCGGTCTCGCTGACGATGCGTCCACCGTGGACGAGCCTCTCGGGCTGCTTTCCTGCTGGTCCGCGGCGGGAACCGGCCGGAGGAAGGCCATCGAGAAAGCTCCCTGATTCCTTGGCAGCGACGGTGAGCGCGTCAGTCGGTCACTGACCACGTCCGTGACGCCACAACGACCACACGGTGGACGTACCTGCCTGCTCACGCCTGGCCGATGCCGGCACTCCACGCTGCTGCAGGCGTCTCCCGACTCGGGAACCCCCTACATCTCAACGTACTCACGGGGTCCGACAAGATCGGCCAGCAGGACACCCGGCGGCTGGTGACATTCAGGTCGACGGCCACCCCCCGGCAGCGGGCCTCGCCGTCGGCCTCGAATCTGCCTCGACGGCCCGGCTGCCGAACACGCGGCCGAGGTGGACGTAGGTCGCACCGGGTCGCGACGCCCTGCTCTCGTTTCACCACCGCGTCGAACGCCGTCCGAGACGTTACGAGCAACTGACCCGCCGGCTCGTGACGTTCAAGCCGACGGCGACCTCCCGGCAGCGGGTCTCGCCGTCGACCTTGAGCTGCAACGTCCAGAACTCGCTGCCATACGCATCAGTCCTGCGCAGCACCCGCACGTCGTCGTGAGGCAACGGCAGGTTGTCGCGCACGGACGAGACGACCTGCGTGAGCAGTGCGTTCTCCGCGCGGTCGAGGCGGTCGGCGAACGGCCAGATCGGCACGCCGTAGCCGATGGGGTCGCTCGCGAGCACGGTTCCGACGAGCCACGATCCGACGAGGCCGCAGAGGCCCACGAGCAGTGCCGCGATCCGTCTGCGCTTGCCTTCGCGATCGGAACCGCGTTCGGTGAGGACAAGCACCCAGCGCTTCACTCTGTCGAGGGTGCCGACGAACGGGGTGAGGGCGCATCAGTAGTACTACTCGAACCGCCTGGCGGGCCATCTCGGCGCTCTGCGTCGGGTTCTTCATGATCCTGCTGGACACGACCATCGTGAACGTCGCGATGCCCGCGATGATCGAGGGTCTGCACGCGACGCTGAACGACATCATCTGGGTCAACAGCGCGTATCTGCTGGCGTTCGCGGTGCCGTTGCTGCTGACCGGGCGGCTGGGCGACCGGTTCGGGCCCAAGCGCGTCTACCTCACCGGGCTTGCGATCTTCATGCTGGCCTCGCTGACGTGCGGGCTGGCCGGGAGCGCTGAGATCCTCATCGCCGCGCGGGCCGTTCAGGGGCTGGGTGCGGCGGCCATGACGCCGCAGACGATGGCGTTCATCACCCACCTGTTCCCGCCGGACCGGCGTGGGGCCGCGCTGGGCGTGTGGGGGTCGGTCGCCGGGTTCGCGACGGTGTCGGGGCCGCTGCTCGGCGGGGTCCTGGTCACGCAGCTCGGCTGGGAGTGGATCTTCTTCGTCAACATCCCGATCGGCGTCGTGGCGCTCACGCTGGTGCTGCGCTGGGTGCCGGACTGGCAGCCCGGCCGGTCGCACCGGTTCGACGTGCTCGGGGTGGTGCTGTGCTGCCTCGGGCTCGGGCTGGTGGTGTTCGGCGTGCAGAACGGCGAGCACTACGGCTGGGGGCGGGTGGCCGGTCCGGTCACGATCCCCGTGATCATCATCGCTGGGGTGGTGCTGCTGGCCGGGTTCGTGTTCTGGCAGGCGGCCGGGCGCAACCCCGAGCCGCTGCTGCCGTTGCGCATCTTCGGCAACCGGAACTTCTCGCTCGGCAACGTCGCCAACGTGATCATCGGCTTCTCCGTCACCGGGCTGTTCGTGCCGCTGGTGCTGTTCGTGCAGACCGTGCCGAAGCTGTCGGCGTTCGAGGCGGGCATGCTCACGGCGCCGACGTCGCTCGCGTCCGGGGTCGTGGCGTTCTTCGCGGGACGGCTGTCGAACGGGCCGGGCGCGAAGTACCTGCCGATCACCGGGTTCGTCCTGCTCGGGCTCGGCATCGCCGTGATGACGCTGCAGCTCGGCGGGTCGCCGTGGGTGCTGCTGCCCGCGCTCGTCGTGGTCGGCGGCGGGATGGGGATGGTCTACTCGCCGCTCACCAACATCGCCACGAAGACCCTCGATCCGCGGCTGATGGGCGCGGGCGCGGGGATCTACAACACCTCGCGGCAGTTCGGCGGCGTGCTCGGCAGCGCGGGCACCGGTGCGATCCTGCAGGTCGTGCTGGCGGCTACCGGCGACTTCACCACCGCCACGCGCGCCGCGTTGCTCATGCTGGTGGCGTCCACGGTCGTCGGGGTGACCGCGGCGGTGCTGATGAGGCGCGAAACGGGCGTGCGAGACTCCGCTGGTGCGTCTGATCCTGGCCTCCCAGTCACCCGCCCGTCTTAGCGTCCTGCGGTCCGCGGGCGTCGAGCCCGTCGTCCGCGTGTCCGGTGTCGACGAGGACGCGCTGGTCGCGTCGCTCGTCGACCCCACGCCCGAGGAGACCGTCGTCGCGCTGTCCGCGGCGAAGGCGGAGGCGATCGAGCACGACGTCGAGTGCGTCGTCGTCGGCTGCGACTCGATGCTGCTGTTCGAGGGTGAACTGGTGGGCAAGCCCGGCACGCCTGAGGCCGCACGGGAGCGGTGGCGGCGGGTCGCGGGCAAGAGCGGCGTGCTGATCACCGGCCACACCGTGCTCAAAGTCGTTGCGGGCGAAGTCGTCGACCGCGCCTCGGCCGCAGAGTCGACGACCGTGCGGTTCGGCACGCCGACGGACGAGGAGCTGGAGGCCTACATCGCGACGGGTGAGCCACTTCACGTCGCGGGCGGCTTCACGATCGACGGCCTCGGCGGCTGGTTCATCGACGGCATCGAGGGCGACCACTCGTCCGTGATCGGCATCAGCCTGCCCATCACCCGCAGGCTGCTCGGCCAGGTGGGTGTTTCCGTGTCCACACTCTGGTAGTCCTGGTCACACTTGGCCTGATCAGGGAAGACTGTCCCCAACGCCGGCGTTGGGGGCTAGCGGTGAACGAGTACTTGACGCGTCGCAGGCACATAGACCTGGCACGCAGGACGAGCACGGGCTGTCGGAGCTGACGCTCCCGGCCCTATTCGCTCATCCCTGCACAGGAGATGTTCCAGTGTCGTTCGTCCAGACCTACCGCAAGCCCAAGGTTTTCGGCCTGACCGTGCTCGGCGCGCTCGTTCTCGGCGCACTCGCCGGCTGGCTCGGCAAGGGCACGTGGCTCGCGCCCGTGCTCGCCAAGATCGGCTCCACCTTCACGGCACTGCTGCAGCTGACCGTGATCCCGCTGGTGTTCACCGCGATCGTCGTCGGCATCGCGTCGCTGCGGAACCTCGGCGGCGGCCGCACCGCGGCGAGGCTCGGCGGCAAGACGTTCCTGTGGTTCGCCATCACGTCGTTCATCGCCGTGCTGATCGGCCTCGCGGTCGGCGCGATCATCAGGCCCGGCGAGGGCGTGCACATCTCGCCCGCCGCCGGCGCGGAGGACAAGCTGGCCAAGCGCGCGTCCGGCTCGTGGAGCGCGCTGCTCGACAACCTGATTCCCAGCAACATCTTCAGCGCCTTCACCGAGGGTGAAGTGCTGCAGGTCGTGTTCATCGCGGTGCTGGTCGGGTTCGCCGCCTACGCGCTCGGCGAGAAGGCCGCGCCGTTCACGAACCTGGTCCGCTCGTTCTTCGACATCGTGCAGAAGGTCGTCGGCTGGATCATCCTGCTGGCACCGATCGGCATCTTCGGTCTCATCGGCAACGCCGTCGCGTCGTACGGCAACTCGTTCGTGCGGCCGCTGTTCTCGCTGATCCTCGCGGTCTACATCGGCACCGCGATCGTGCTGTTCGTGGTCTACCCGATCCTGCTGAAGTTCGTCGGCAAGACCTCGCCGGTGGAGTTCTTCCGCAAGGCCGGCACGGCCATCCAGTTCGCGTTCGTCTCGCGCTCGTCGGGTGCCACGCTTCCGTTGTCCCGCAAGGCCGCCACTGACCTCGGCGTCTCGCAGGAGTACGCGAACTTCGCCGTGCCGCTGGGCACGACGACCAAGATGGACGGATGCGCCGCGGTCTACCCGGCCGTCGCGACGATCTTCATCGCGAACCTGTTCGGCATCCAGCTCTCGGTGTGGCAGTACGTCGGCATCGTGCTCGTCGCGGTGTTCGGCGCGCTGGCGACCGCCGGCACGACCGGCTGGTACACGATGCTCACGCTGACGTTGAGCGTCGTCGGCCTGCCGACGCAGGTGATCGCGACCGGTGTGGCCGTGGTCTACGCGATCGACCCGATCCTCGACATGATGCGCACCGCGACCAACGTGGCCGGCCAGATCACCGTGCCGGTGCTGGTGGCGCGCAGCGAAGGTCTGATCGAGGAGCCCGCCGAGGAGCGGGAGCTAGCCAACGCCTAGGAGTCGGCGCAGGGACGGATCTGCGACATCTTCGGCGCCGGCGCGGGCCAGCCACTGAGCTGCTCCCGCGCCGGCGCCGGACTCGTGCAGCCGATGACCGGCCCGATCGCCGAGAACACCTGCACGAAAGCGTTGTTGCACTGGCCGTCGCAGCCGAGCTGGGCCGCGACGATGTCCGCGGTGCCGTCCTCGTTGACGTCGTGCAGCCCGATGTACCCGGCGCTGGCCTGATAGGCGGCTTGCACGCGCGACCACGTGCCGTCCTTGCGGACCAGCACCTCGCCGAACACCTTGCCGTTGTGCGCGCCGCGAACCAGGCACACGCTGACGGGCGCCTCCGCGCACAGCAACGACTTGTCGTTCACGGTCGCGCCGGACTCGGCGATGGTCATCTCGAAGATGAACGGGCCGGACTCGCCGGTCACCCTGATCCGCCCGCCACCGGTGCCGCCGAGCAGCTCGACGAGGTCCTTGCCGACCGATTTGCCGATGATGACCTGGCAGACGGTGGTACCGCAGCGCATTCCGGTGTCGGTACCGGATTGACCTGAATCGGTGTGGTGCGGCCGCTGGAAATAGGCGTAAACCAGCCCGGCGACGACGACCACGGCAGCGGCGACGGCAGTAACCTGCACGGACCTGGATGCACCCACATCGCAGATTGTGGCCGATGGGCTGACGATGGATGTGAAGTGAGCCGTCTCTCCCTCTCGGAGTTCACTGATTTCCGTAGACTGCGGCACCAGCCAGAGCCGTAATTGCCGGTCCAGCAGGAGGTACGACGCCGTGTCGCTGCGCAAGGTCCTCATCGCCAACCGCGGTGAGATCGCCGTCCGGGTCATCCGCGCCTGCCGTGACGCCGGCCTGGCCAGTGTCGCGATCTACGCCGACCCCGACCGCGACGCGCCGTTCGTCCGGCTCGCGGACGAGGCGTTCGCCCTGGGCGGCAACACGCCCGGCGAGAGCTACCTGTCGGTCGAGAAGGTGCTGGCCGCCGCCGCGCAGTCCGGTGCCGACTCGGTGCACCCCGGCTACGGCTTCCTGTCCGAGAACGCCGAGTTCGCGCAGGCCGTGATCGACGCGGGCCTGGTCTGGATCGGCCCGACCCCGCAGGCCATCCGCGACCTCGGTGACAAGGTGACCGCGCGGCACATCGCGATGCGCGCGGGTGCGCCTCTCGTGCCCGGCACCAAGGACCCGGTCAACGGTCCGGACGAGATCATCGCGTTCGCTCAGGAGCACGGGCTGCCGGTCGCGATCAAGGCCGCGTTCGGTGGCGGTGGCCGCGGGCTCAAGGTCGCGCGGACCATCGAGGAGATCCCGGAGCTGTTCGACTCCGCGGTGCGCGAGGCCGTCACGGCGTTCGGGCGCGGCGAGTGCTTCGTCGAGCGGTACCTGGACAAGCCGCGTCACGTCGAGGCTCAGGTCCTCGCCGACACCCACGGCAACGTGATCGTGGTCGGCACGCGCGACTGCTCCTTGCAGCGCCGCCACCAGAAGCTGGTCGAGGAGGCGCCCGCGCCGTTCCTGACCGACGAGCAGCGCGCCACGATCCACAGCTCCGCCAAGGCGATCTGCCTGGAGGCCGGGTACCACGGCGCCGGCACGGTCGAGTACCTCGTCGGCCTCGACGGGTCGATCTCGTTCCTGGAGGTCAACACGCGCCTGCAGGTCGAACACCCGGTGTCGGAGGAGACCACGGGCATCGACCTGGTGCGCGAGCAGTTCCGGATCGCCGCGGGCGAGAAGCTTCGTCATCTTGAGGACCCGACGCCTCGGGCGCACTCCATCGAGTTCCGGATCAACGGCGAGGACGCCGGACGTGGCTTCCTGCCCGCGCCGGGCACGGTGACCTCGTTTGTGGCGCCCTCGGGTCCGGGTGTCCGCGTGGACGCCGGTGTCGAGAGCGGCTCGGTGATCGGCGGGCAGTTCGACTCGTTGCTGGCCAAGCTGATCGTCACTGGCGAGAACCGCGACGAGGCCCTGGCCCGGGCTCGGCGGGCGCTGGACGAGATGGTCGTGGACGGCATGGCGACCGTGCTGCCGTTCCACCGCGTGATCGTGCGGGACGCGGCGTTCACGGCCGAGAAGCCCGAGGGCTTCACCGTGCACACGCGGTGGATCGAGACCGAGTTCGACAACCAGATCGCGCCGTTCTCCGGTAGCGCGGACGCTTCCGATGAGGATTCGCCGCGGCAGACCGTGGTGGTCGAGGTCGGCGGGCGTCGGCTGGAGGTGTCGCTGCCGGGTGATCTCGCGGTCGGTTCGGGGCGGCCTGCTGCCGCTGCCAAGAAGCCGAAGGCGAAGCGGGCGGGCGGGTCGTCTGCCGCGGTGTCCGGTGACGCGGTGGCCGCGCCGATGCAGGGCACGATCGTGAAGGTGGCCGTCGAGGACGGGCAGATCGTCGAGGCCGGCGACCTGATCGTGGTGCTCGAGGCCATGAAGATGGAGAACCCGGTGACGGCGCACAAGGCGGGCACCGTGACGGGTCTCGCGGCGGCTCCCGGTGACCCGATCACGCAGGGCACCGTGATCTGCGAGCTCAAGGACTGACGGCAGGCCCGCGCAAGGGTCTCGTCGCGGGTGCTCAAGGACAGACCGCAGGCCCGCTCAGGGGTCTACTAGCGGGTGGACCGCAGGCCCGCGCAGGGGTTTCCTCGCGCGGGCTCAAGCACTGACCGCAGGCCAGCCCGCACGGGTCACCCGCGCGGGCTGAAGGACTGACCGCAGGCTCGCGCAAGGGTCCCCCTCGGCGGTGGCTCCCCCGCGTCCCAACGTACCCACGGGGTCTGACACTCACGGCGGATCCGTCGCACCCACAGGTCGGCACTCACGGCCGATCCGTCGTACTCACGGGTCCTGCACTCACCGCGGATCCGTCGCATCCACGGGCCGGCACTCACCGCGGATCCGTCACCCACGGGTCTGACACTCACGGTCGATCCGTGATCTGCGGGCGCCGAGGCGGTTCGGGCTGGTCGCTCACCTACGATTGAAGGGTGAGCGACCCGTCCAGGGACATCCGCATCGGTGACACCGAGCGTCAGCAGGCGTTGCAGGTGCTCGGCGAGCACATGAGCGCGGGCCGCATCGACATCGACGAGTACGGCGAGCGGTCCGCGAAGATCACCACCGCGAAGACCCGCGGCGAGCTGATGGCGTTGTTCTACGACCTGCCTGACCCGCGGCCCACGTTCGCCACGCCGATGGCGATGTTCCCCGAACCCTCGCGGGCTCCCGCGCGCCGGTGGGAGGGCTCGGTCGTGCCCGTGGTGGGCATCGCCGTGGTGCTGGCCTTCTTCTTCCTGGTGAAGAACCCGTTGATCTTCCTGCTCATCCCCGCGGTCGCGGTCCTGTGGGGCCAGTGGAACGGACGCCGGCGCTGAAACCGTTGCTGCTGCTCGATCTCGACGGCGTGGTGCGCAAGTTCCCGCCCCTGGCGCCGGAGATCGCCGAGGTCGCTTTCGAACAGTCGCTGCTGCGCCGGGCCGTCACCGGTGAGATCACCGACGAGCAGTGGCGGCACGAGGTCGGGCTGGACTGGGTCGCGTCGCCCGGCGAGGTGATCGGCGAGGCGCTGGCGTTGGTGCGGGCCGCGCGCAAGCAGTGTTTTGTGGCGTTGTTGTCCAACGCGACCACGCGGCTGGAGGCGGATCTGGCCCGGCTCGGGCTGGACGCGGAGTTCGACGCGATCTTCAACTCTGCGCGGCTCGGTGTCGCGAAGCCGGATCCCGCGATCTTCCGGCGGGTGCTGGACGAGCTCGGGTACCCGACTGCGGTGTTCTGCGACGACACGGCGGAGAACGCCCGGGCCGCGTGCGAGGCGGGGCTGGACGGCGTGCACGTGCCGGACACGAACGCGTTGCGGACCGCGCTGGCGGTGCGCGGGCTGATCCCGCCGACCGTGCTGCTGATCCTCCCCGACCGCGACGAGGCCGAGGAGCTGGCCGCGGAACTGCTGGAAGCCGGCTGGGGCCCGTGCCACGTGCACCGGGACATGCTGGCGGGCGAGGACGACGCCGAGGACGTGGACTGGGTGATCGAGCTCACCACGGCACCGGACGGCACCCCTGCCTCCGCGCACCGGGCCGAGCTCGACGATCTGGCGGAAGGTCACGACGGGTTCACCGGCGACCATTAGCCTCTGATCTCGTGGAGCCAGTTGAGATCAACGCGGGTGAGTACTACCTGCGCGCCTTTCGCCACGACGACCGCGTCGACGACGTGCCGGCGCTCGTCGAGATCTACGCGGACCCGGAGACCAGGCGGTACATGAACCGCCTGACCATCGACGGCCGTCCGTCCGCCGAGACGTTCATCATGCTGATGACCAACGGCTGGGCGAAGAACTACCGCTGGTCGTGGGCCGTGTGCGACGCCGTCACGGCGGACGTGGTCGCCGGGATCATCCTCCACAACGTCGACCACTACCTGAAGTCGGCCGAGGTGACGTGTTGGACCCACCCGGCGCACCGCGGCAAGGGAGTGCTGCCGACGGCGCTCAACGCGGTGGTCGGCTGGGCGTTCGGCGCGATGGGCATGCACCGGGTCATCTACAAGCACTCGGTGTTCAACCCGGCCTCGCAGCGCATCCCGGAGAAGTGCGGGTTCACCCCGGAGGGTCGACTTCGCGAGGCGCTGATCATTGATGACCAGCGCGTGGACGAGCTGATGTGGTCACGACTGGCGACAGACCCCGCCCCAGAGCAGCTACGGTGACCGGCCATGCGGATCACGGCGCTCCTCCTCGTCGCGGTGGCGCTGGCCGGGTGCACGGCCGGACCTGCCCCTAGCGCTCTGGACAGCGCGCCTCCGTCCTCTCCTGCGACGACGTCCTCCGCGCTGATGGACTTCCCCCAGCGTCCGCGCGCCCTTCCGCTCGACGGCCTGGACCCGTGCGCGGTGCTCACCCCCGAGCAGCGCACCTCGCTGAGCCTCGACAACCCGCCCAGCGCGTACGTGGAGAAGAGCTTCGGCGACGCGAAGGCGTGCACGATCCGCAGCACGACGAGCGGCAACGTGGCCCGGCTCGCCCTCGTGCTGGCTTCCGGCGCCGACGTGTGGCTCTCCGAGAACGCCCAGGTGGAGTACGCGGTGAGCTCGATCGAGGGGTTCGCGGCGATTACCGTCCGCACACCCGACATCGACGACGTCTGCAACGTGGAGATCGACGTGGCGGAGGGTCAGTTCCTCGACGTCATGTTCCGCGACGGCGGGAATTCCACTGCGGCACAACAAGATCATCTTTGCCTGGGAGCACATCGGGTGGCCGAGGCGGCGATGGCCAGTTTGCTCCAGAAGCGCTGACCCACACGGGCGGATGTCACTGATCGCACTCCTCAGCGTTACCTTCAGTGGTTAGAGTGTCGATGCGCTTGTACGCACAACCGCCGGAGGTCGCACCATGCCGCCAGGGGGACGTAGCGGGGCTGACTCCTCGCCGCCCGTCAGCCACGAGCTGAACGTGGCACCAGAGGCGATCCCGGCGTTGCGCAACACGTTCTCCGCCGCGCTGACCAAGCTCGACAAGCAGATCGAGATGGCGATCACCGAGTTCCGCGTCAAGCCGTGGGCGGGTGACCCGGTCAGCGCGGAAGCCGCCGAGAAGTTCAACGACAGGTCGATCTCCGACGGCGACTCGGCGCTGCAGGCGCTGCTCAACTACCAGCGGCAGCTCAAGACGGCGATGGACAACCTGAACCAGATCGAGCGCCAGTACGAGGTGGTCGAGAGCGGCAACACCGGCATGATGAACAAGAGCGGGTGCTGAGATGGCCGATCATCGCTGGCAGGGCTACAGCCACAAGGAGCTGTACGACCGCATCCACGCAGGTCCCGGCCCCTCCGCGTCGTTCGCGTCGATGGAGCGCTGGCAGGGCGTGTCGGCCGCGCTGACCGAGATCAACGACGACCTGCACAAGGGCATCACGCTGTCCGGCGCGAAGTGGTCGGGCAAGGCCTCGGAGATCGCGCAGGCGGGCCTGAACCCGATCGCGGCGTGGGCGGACGGCGCCCGCACCGGCGCCGACGTGATGCGCTACTCGGCGGAACTGCAGGCAGGCCACATCTCGAAGGCCCGCGCGGACATGCCGGCCCCGGTCAATGTGAGCTCCGAACAGCCGGGAGCGCTGGTCACCGGCCTCACGCATCTCTTCGGCGGCCAGACCGACCACGAGAAGCAGGAGGCGGCCCAGGACGCCGCCGAGCGCCGCGCCCGTGAGGTCATGTCCACCTACGCGTCGTCCACGACGGCGAACACCTCGACGCTGGGCCAGTTCAGCCAGCCGCCGCAGCTGCAGATCAGCGGCACCGGCCTGACGCAGGGCGGCGGTGCCCAGGTGGGCACGGCAGGAGCCTGGGTCGTCGGCCCGCACGGCACCACGGGTGGTGTCACACGCGGTCGCACCGGCACCGGCCCGCGCACTTCTTCCGCTCCTCCGCCGCGTGGTGGCACGCCTCCTCCCGGCTCCACGACGCGCACCTCCGGCGTGTCGACGGGGGTCGGTTCGTCGACTTCGAAGGGCTCGACGACCTCGCTGTCGTCGGCCGGCACGTCCGGTCCCTCCACCACGGGCACCGCGGGTGTCGCCGTGCCGGGCCAGCGCGGAGGTCGTCCGCGCTCCGGTTCCGAGTCCAAGCAGATGGAGGAGGGCGCGACCGCCGCGTCGTCGGCCGCGGTGGGCCAGATGATGGGTCACGGCGGCTCCGCCGGTGCGTCCGGTGCGTCCGGTTCCGCCATGGGCTCGATGGGCACGGTCGGCGCGTCGTCGAGCAACGACCAGGTCCACCGCCGGGCCGTGCCGATGCCGCAGTCGTTCGACCCCTTCGGCGGCATGGGCGGCCCGCGCAAGGGCGAGGACGAGGAGGACCTGGAGCACAAGGCCGCCGACTACCTCCGCGAACGCGACGACATCTACGGCGTCGGCAGCTACACGCTGCCCGTCATCGGGGAGAGCACGACCGACTGATGACTCTGTTCGGCTTGGATCTCGGGATGAGCGACACGCGCGACCCGGTGGTCATCTCCACGCTGGAGTTCGACGTCCTCTGGGACCACCTGGGCCTGGAGACGATGCCCCTCGTCCTGAAGGTCCCCTCACCGGGCAAGACCCGCGAGGAGCGCCGGGAGGTCGAGGACCGCGTCTGGCGCCAGCTGGGAGCCCGCGGCCTGGGCGGCCCGCGCTCCCTGGACCCGACCCTGGAAGACCTGCTGCACGTCCTGAACCGACCACAGCAGGAGATCGACGCCCGCATGTGGCTGGCCGACCGCAGCGTCCGCCTGCTCGCCGCGGGCAAGGGCCAGGCAGGCGTCCTGGCCGTGCTGGACAGCGGCCAACTGGTCCTGCGCCCCGCCGAGGCCGACGGGCTGCCGCGCGAGGCTCTGACCGCTCTTCCTACGGCACCGGCAGGTGAGGGCCACTCGATCACCCTGCCCTCCGCCGACCTGGACGCAGCGGCCGCCTCAGCGATGACGCCGGAAGACCTGGAGGCCTCGCTGCAAGGTCACCTGCGGGGTGACGACGCCCGCACGCTGGCCGAGATGGTGCGCGACGTGTCCAACCGCGGCCAGTTCGGTGCCGCGGCACGCGACAAGTGGGGCAAGCGGGTGCGGCCGGACCGGGTCGTGGCGTTCTACGACACGCCGAAGGGCCGCTACCTGCAGATGCGGCGTGCTTCGGAGGGGCAGCCGCCGTGGTCGACGATCGCACCGGTCGACTACCGCCGCCTGCACCACCACCTGGTGGAACTGCTGGCGGAGGCGACCGGCGCCTAGTCCGTCAGGGCTGGTTCGTCAGGGCCCGATCCCCTGGCAGGGCCGCGTCCGCAGGTCGTTCACGTAGTCGTCGGGCGCCCCGGCGGCCTCGGCCGCGTCCGCCACCACCCCGATGTAGCGGGCGGACGGCAGACCGCCCTCGTACGCGTCCAGCACGTACAGCCACGCCACCACGGACCCCTCGAGCGTCTGCACCCTCAACCGGATCTTCTTGTAGAGGCCGAGCGCGCCCTCCCACCGGTCCAGGCGCGACTCGTCGCGAGGCGAGACGTCGTAGAGCACGCAGAACGTCTGCTGGTCAGGCTCTTCGACGATGGTCGCGAGAGCGCCTTCCCAGCCGAGGTCCTCTCCACCGAACGTCAGACGCCAACCGACGAGCCAGCCGGTCCCCGCGAGCGGGGAGTACGGGGCTCGCTCCATCATCTGGTTCGGATCCATGTTCGACCCGTACGCGGCATAGAGCGGCACGTCCGACAGCGTAGCGACCCAACGATCAGCTTTCGGTACTGACGACACGGGCGATTCGGCCAACGCGTACGGTTGTGCCGGCCAGCAAGCGCGCAGAAGGGAACTGATCGTGACCCGCATCGTCATCATGGGCGGCGGACCCGCAGGTTACGAGGCAGCCCTGGTCGCGGCGCAGCACGGTGCCGACGTGACCGTGGTCGAGAACGACGGGGCCGGTGGCGCGTGTGTTCTTTACGACTGCGTGCCGTCCAAGACCTTCATCGCGTCGGCCGGCGCTCGCAGCGCCTTCCGCAACGCCGGTGAGCTGGGCATTCAGACCAACAACGACGCCGCCGCGGTCGACCTGCCGGTGGTTCACGGACGGGTGAAGGGCCTTGCGCTCGCGCAGTCCGCGGACGTCCGGGCGCGGCTGCAGCGCGAAGGCGTGCGGCTGATCAACGGGCGCGCGAAGTTCGCGGACGACTCGCGCGGGCTCGCCCAGCACCAGGTCGTCGCCATCAGCGCGGACGGCAAGGAAGAGATCCTCAACGCCGATGTGGTGCTCATCGCAACGGGCGCCACGCCACGCGTGCTCGAAGGCGCGGAGCCGGACGGCAAGCGGGTCCTGAACTGGCGTCAGATCTACGACCTGCCCGAACTGCCCGAGCACCTCGCCGTCATCGGCTCCGGTGTGACGGGTGTCGAGTTCGCCTCCGCCTACACCGAGATGGGCGTGAAGGTGACGATGGTCTCAAGCCGGGACCGGGTGCTCCCCCACGAGGACGCCGACGCGGCCGCGGTGCTCGAGGACGTGTTCGCCGAGCGCGGCACGGCCGTCGTCAAGCACGCCCGCGCGGACAAGGTCGAGAACACCGGCGACGGTGTGCTGATCCACCTGGAAGACGGTCGCACGATCGAGGCGTCGCACGCCCTGATGACCGTCGGCTCGGTGCCGAACACCACCGACATCGGCCTCGACAAGATCGGCATCGAACTCGGCCGCGGCGGGTACATCCCCGTCGACCGGGTCAGCCGGACCAACGTCAGCGGCGTCTACGCGGCCGGCGACTGCACCGGCATCCTGCTGCTCGCGTCCGTGGCCGCCATGCAGGGCCGCATCGCGATGTGGCACGCGCTGGGCGAGGGCGTCAGCCCGATCAAGCTCAAGACCGTCGCCGCCAACGTCTTCACCAACCCCGAGATCGCGAGCGTCGGCATCAGCCAGCAGGCGATCGACTCGGGCGAGGTGCCCGCGCGCACGATCATGCTGCCGCTGGCCACGAACCCGCGGGCCAAGATGGAAGGCCTGCGCCGGGGCTTCGTGAAGCTGTTCTGCCGCCCGGCGACCGGCGTCGTCATCGGCGGTGTGGTCGTCGCGCCGAACGCGAGCGAGCTGATCCTCCCGATCGCGCTGGCCGTGCAGAACCAGCTGACCGTCGAGCACCTCGCGACGACGTTCTCGGTGTACCCGTCGCTGTCCGGCTCGATCACCGAGTCCGGTCGCCAGCTCATGCGGCACGACGATCTCGACTAGGTAACTCAGAACCTCCCCGGCAACCGAGGCGTCCTGCGGGGCGTCCTCGGTGTACAGATTTCATCTCGGGGGAGAAGAAAATGAAACGCATTCTGGCGACCGTCGTCGCAGTGGGGGCCGCGTTCGCATTCGCACATGCGGCGAGCGCGCAGGAGCACAAGGGCTTCGAGCTCGACAAGACCGTGTATCTGATGGGCAGGCCGATCGCCCTGTCCTACGACTCGGCCGACAAGTGCGAGGGCAAGGCGACCTCGAACGGCTTCCTCTACGGAGTCTCGGACGAGTATCAGCTCGACCCGCCGAACACCATGCGCGCCCGTGCCACCGCAAGTTTCATCCCCGGCTCCTACACCGCGGAGATGGTGTGCGACGGCAAGAAGGTCAGCAGGGCGTTCGTGGTCCAGGAGACACCTGACACCTTCTCGCTCGACAAGACCGAGGTCGAGGCAGGCGGCGAGATCGTCGTGACCAAGTCCGAGACCTCGAAGTGCGGCGACGTCGCGTCCTCGGTCGGCTTCACCACGGACATCACCCTGCAGGGGACCCAGCGGATCGGCCGCGGCAAGGTCGTCGACACGCCGGGGACGTACCAGGCGAGCATGTTCTGCGGCGACACGCTGGAGTTCAAGCAGTTCGTGGTGAAGGCGAAGGCTCCGGTCGCGGAGAAGCCCAAGCCGAAAGCTCCGATCGTCAAGCCGAAGGGCGCACCGCAGACGGGCGGCGGAGGCACGGCGCGATGAAGCGCCTCGCCATCGCGGTGGTGGCATTGGCACTTCTAGGCGCCTGCGCCACCCCTCCGGCGGCCGAACCACAGGCCGCGCCACCAACTGCCTCCGCCACAACGCAATCGCCTGCCACCGCAGGCATGCCGCCGTCAGAACCGACCGAGATCCGCATCTCGAAGATCGGCGCGGTCTCCTCGCTGGTGCCGCTGGGACTCAACCCGGACAACACGGTCGAGGTTCCGCCGGTCGAACAACCGATGCAGGCGGGCTGGTACCGGCACGCCCGGACGCCGGGCGAGGCGGGACCGGCCGTGGTCCTCGGCCACGTCGACGGCAACAAGCAGCCAGGAATCTTCTTCCGGCTCAAGGAACTCATCACCGGTGACGAGATCGAGGTGTCCAGAAAGGACGGCACCACGGCGAAGTTCCGCGTGCAGAGGAAGGAACAGATCGCCAAGGACAGCTTCCCCACGGAGGCCGTCTACGGCGAGACCGACGTACCCGAGCTGCGGCTGATCACCTGCGGGGGCAGCTTCGACCAGGCCGCGCACAGCTACCGGGACAACGTCATCGTCTACGCAAGGCTCATCTGAAACCGTTGGGGGAGAAAGAAATGAAAGCAACCATTGCGGTTGTCGGGCTGGCAGCCGCCGCCCTGACACTCGCGCCGACAGCCGGCGCGCAGGAAGCCGCCACGCCGAAGTTCCAGTCGCTGAGCGCGGCCTGCTCACCCGGTACCGAGGGCGTGGTCATGCTGAAGGCGGGCGCCTGTCCGGGGCCGTTCCTCGACAAGTTCGAGTACGCGCCCGGCGAGACGATCAAGATCAAGCTGACGTTCGGCACCGAATGCGTCTCTCACGAGGCGACCTCCACCGGGTTCGCCGCCCCGGTCGCACTCAAGCAGACACCGGTCGACGCCGGCGCCTACCAGCTGACCGGTGAGGCCAAAGCCGGCACCGTTCCCGGCGACTACACCGCCACGATCAAGTGCGACAAGGTTTCGCGCGTCAGCCCGTTCGCGATCAAGATTCCCGACGCGCCGCCGACGACGACCACGCCTCCGACGACCACATCGCCGGCGCCCGGCAAGCCCAAGCCGCCGATCACCAAGCCCAAGGGCGCACCCGACACCGGTGGCGGCGGCACGACCATCTCGATCCGATAACGCACCACGACAAGGCAACCGCGCCCCGGACACCTGCGTGTTCGGGGCATGCGGTCGTTCCTGGGGCTCTTCGTCGCACTGGTGCTGCTGACCGGCTGCGCCCCGCAGCCTGAGGTCACGCTGCCCACCGCCCCGGCACCGCCGACCTCCACGTCGGCGTCGACACCGCCGGCACCGGTGGACAAGGGCATGCCGCCGTCCGAACCGACCGAGCTGCGCATCCCGAAGATCGGCGCGAAGTCCTCACTCGTCCCGCTCGGGCTGAACCCGGACGAGACGGTCCAGGTGCCGCCAGTCGAACAGCCGATGCAGGCCGGTTGGTACAAGCTCGCGCGCACGCCGGGCGAGCTGGGTCCGGCCGTGCTGCTGGGCCACGTCGACGGCAACAAGCAGCCGGGAATCTTCTTCCGGCTCAAGGAACTCAGCGAGGGCGACGAGGTCGAGGTGTCCAGAAAGGACGGCACCACGGCCAGGTTCCGCGTGCGCAGAACCGAGCAGATCGCCAAGAACAGCTTCCCCACCGAGGCCGTCTACGGCGAGACCGATGAACCCGAACTGCGGCTGATCACCTGCGGGGGCAGCTTCGACCAGTCCGCCCGCAGTTACAAGGACAACATCATCGTCTACGCGTCACTGATCTGAGGAGGCACATCATGAGGAGGCCCCGGAGACCCCTGGCCGTCCTGCTGGCGATCGGCACGGCGTTCGCGCTCACGCCGACGGCCAGTGCACAGGAGGCCCTAACACCAAAGTTCTCGTTGGCCTGCATGGGCTTCTGTCCCGGCGGCGGCCCTCCCACGTCGGAGAGGCAGTTCCTCGACAGCGCGGAGTACCCGGCAGGCGGAACGATCAGGATCAACCTGACAGTCATGAACGAATGCGGCGTACTCGAGGCAACCTCGGCAGGGTTCACGGCCCCGGCCAAGCTCACCCAGAAGCAGGGCACCGGCGGCTACCAGTTGACCGGTGTGACCCGTGCCGCCGCCACTCCCGGCAGGTATTTCGCCGAGATCCGCTGCACCTGGGCTCTGATCGTCACCCAGTTCACGGTCAAGGTCGCGCCACCGGTGAGAGCCCCGAAGCCGAAGCCGCCGATCGTCAAGCCCGCGGGGTCACCTGACACCGGTGGCGGCGGAACCGCCTGAATCACACCACAAGGGGGAGAACCATGAGGGGGACCAGGAAATCCGCGGCCGCGCTGCTGGCGTTCAGCAGCGCGTTCGCACTCACACCGATGGCCAGCGCGCAGGAGCCCGTCAAGCCGGAGTTCTCGTTCGGAGGGGCCACTGTCTTCGGACCCGGCAACGGGTTCACGGCCAAGATCGAGGAAGGCACCTGTCCCGGCGGACCCGTGTCGCTCACCTCGCCCGGCTTCGCGTCTGTCGACCTCGCCCGCCTGTCCGGCACGGTCGTCACCACCACCGGCCAGTACACGGCGACATTGAAGTGCAAGGACACCACCGAAACCGGCACGCTGGGCTTCACAGTCGAGTGGCTGAAGCCTCCGCGCAACGACCCGTTCCTCGACAAGGCCGAGTACGCCCCTGGCGAGACGATCAGGATCAACCTGGAGTTCGGCTTCAAATGCCTCGGCGAGGCCACCTCGGCGGGGTTCACCGCCCCGGCCAAGCTCGCGAATGCCGGCAACGGTCGTGTGATCAGCGAGACCACCGCCATCGCCACTCCAGGCACCTACGAGGCCGCCATCTTCTGTGCCAACAACTCGGTGGTCAACCAGTTCACGATCAAGGCCGCGCCGGCCGCTCCACCACCGCAGGGAACCCCTGCGCCCAAGCCGAAGCCACCGATCGTCAAGCCGAAGGGCGCACCACAGACCGGTGGCGGCGGAACCGCCTGAAGCAGGGGGAGGAACACCACGATGAGAAGGACATTGGCGACCGCGGCGGTCGCACTGACGGCCGCCGCGGTGTTCACACCACTAGCCGCCGCACAACAGGAACCGACGCTCAAGCTGCCCGCGAAGGTGTCGAACGGCGGCGTGGTCACCGTGATGACCGGCCCGTGCAAGACGTTCTCCACGGTCACCTCGCCGGGACTCAAGGGGCCGATCACGCTCGAACCGATGCCCGGCGACCCGGACCGGCTGCACGGCTCCGGCCCGGCCGTAGCCGAGTCGGGCACCTACACCGCGTCCCTCCAGTGCGACAGCAAGACGCTCACAACGACCTTCGACGTCGGCGCGCTGCCGATCGCCTGGAGCCTCGGCCCGGCGGAGATCGAGCCGGGCGGCACGATCTACCTGCAGACCAACATCTACAACGGCGGCTGTTTCCCGAAGTCACCGCTCACGTCTCCCGGCTTCGCGGCGCCCATGAAGGTCGTCGGCGGCAACATGGGCCGCATCACCGGTGACACCACGGTGATCACCACACCCGGCACGTACGAGGTGGTCCTGCAGTGCTCGGACCGCCCGGAAAGCGACGTGAAGACGTTCCGCATCCTCGGCGACCCGCCGACGTCGACCACTCCACCCCCGCCCGGCAAGCCCAAGCCGCCGATCGTCAAGCCCAAGGGCGCACCTGACACCGGTGGCGGCGGCACCGCCTGAGGAGGCCGACCAAAATGGACAACAGGAGAGTTCTGGCAACGACCGCACTAGCACTGTCAGTCGCCGTGACGTTCTCGCCGCTCGCGACGGCACAACAGCAGCAACCGAAGCTCGAGATGCCCGCAACCGTGATCAG
This sequence comes from Lentzea sp. NPDC005914, assembly GCF_040629405.1. Taxonomy (NCBI): domain Bacteria; kingdom Bacillati; phylum Actinomycetota; class Actinomycetes; order Pseudonocardiales; family Pseudonocardiaceae; genus Lentzea; species Lentzea sp. NPDC005914. The sequence goes on from NZ_JBEXVQ010000014.1 coordinate 211,467, forward strand.
CGGAGAGAGCATCAGAGCGACGACCGGTCCGTGCGAGACGTTCTCCGCGGTCACGTCGCCGGGTTTCAGGGAACCGATCATGCTCTCCCCGCTCGGCGACGGCTCGAACCGCCTGGAGGGCTTCGGATCAGCCACGACCAAGGCGGGCACTTACACCGCGACCGTGCAGTGCGACTCCAAGACGCTGACCGCTCAGTTCACCGTCGATGCGCTCGATTTCAACTGGGGCCTGGACCCGGCAGAGGTCGAGCCCGGCGGCACGATCAGCATTTTCGGCAGCATCTACAGCGGCGGTGGCTGTTATGGAACGTCGCAGCTGACGTCTCCCGGGTTCGCGGTACCGCCGACGCTTCAGGGCGGCAACATGGGGCACGTCAGTGGTTACACCACGGTAGTCACGACGCCTGGCACGTACGAGGCGATCTGGCGGTGCTCGAACCGTCCGGAAGGCAGCGTGAGGACGTTCCGTGTTCTCGGCACGCCACCGACGACCACGCCACCCGCGTCCGGAAAGCCCAAGCCCCCGATCGTCAAGCCCAAGGGCGCACCCGACACCGGTGGCGGCGGCACGGCATGAGTCTGGTCACGGTTCGGCTCCGTCTTGATTGGAGGAGCAACTAACCCACCGGATGTGCGTCAATGGGTTCGTGGGGACTCGTGTCTTGATCGCGGTGCTGAGCGTGGCGCTGGCCACCGCCGCCTGCTCGCAGGGGCCGGCACCGAAGCCGTCGGCGGCGACCAGTGACAGCGCGCCGCCGCCGGTGGTCTCGCCGCTCGGCAGCTCCGATCCGATGGAACTGCGGATCGAGCGGATCGGTGTGCGGTCGTCGTTGGTCCAGCTCGGCCTCGACCCGCAGGGCGTCGTGCAGATGCCGCCGGTCAACGAGGGCATGCAGGCCGGGTGGCGGCAGACGCACCCGCAGCAGTGGATCATCGTCGGGCGGATCGAGAGCAACAAGGCCAGAGGTGTCTACTACCGGCTGAACGACCTGTCGCAGGGCGACATCGTCGAAGTGTCCAAGAAGGACGGTTCGGTAGCCCGGTTCACGGTCGAGCGCACGGAGAGGATCATCCGTGACGACTTCTTCGCCGAGGCCGTCGCGAGGGACGCGGACGAGCAGGGGCTGCGGCTGATCACGTGCGGCACCCGCGACAACGTGATCGTGCATGCAACCCCCGCTCAGTAACCGCGAGCGGCGATCAACTCAGTCTTCGACCCAGTCGAAGGTCTTCGTGACGGCCTTCTTCCAGTTCGCGTACTCGGACGTGCGGCGGGCGTCGTCCATCGCCGGTTCCCACTTCTTGTCCTGAGCCCAGTTCTCGCGGATGTCGTCCTCGGTCTTCCAGAACCCGACCGCGAGACCCGCCGCGTAAGCAGCGCCCAGCGCGGTCGTCTCGGCGACCACCGGCCGGATCACCGGCACGCCGAGGATGTCCGCCTGGAACTGCATCAGCAGCTCGTTCACGACCATGCCGCCGTCGACCTTCAACGCCGTCAGGTCCACGCCGGAGTCGGCGTTCATCGCGTCGAGCACCTCCCGCGTCTGGAAGGCGGTCGCCTCCAGCACGGCACGCGCGAGGTGGCCCTTGTTGACGTACCGGGTCAGGCCGACGATCGCGCCGCGGGCGTCGGAACGCCAGTACGGTGCGAACAGGCCCGAGAACGCGGGCACGAAGTACGCGCCGCCGTTGTCCTCGACCGACCGCGCGTGCTCCTCGATCTCGGCCGCGGTGCCGATCATGCCGAGGTTGTCGCGCAGCCACTGCACCAGCGAGCCGGTGACCGCGATCGAGCCTTCCAGCGCGTACACGGCTGCCGCGTCGCCGATCTTGTAGCAGACGGTGGTGAGCAAACCGTTCTCGCTCATCACCTTCTCGGTGCCGGTGTTGAGCAGCATGAAGTTGCCGGTGCCGTAGGTGTTCTTGGCTTCACCGGGCGAGAGACAGGCCTGGCCGAACGTCGCCGCCTGCTGGTCGCCGAGGATGCCGGCGATCGGCACACCGGCCAGCGCACCGCGTTCGCGCACCTGGCCGTAGACCTCCGACGACGACCGGATCTCCGGCAGCATCGACATCGGAATGCCCATGTCGGAGGCGATCGACGAGTCCCACTGCAGCGTGTCGAGGTCCATCAGCATGGTGCGCGACGCGTTCGTCGGGTCGGTGACGTGCACGCCGCCGTCGACCCCGCCCGTCATGTTCCACAGCACCCACGTGTCCATGTTGCCGAACAGCAGGTCGCCGGCTTCGGCACGCTCACGGGCACCGGAGACGTTGTCGAGGATCCACCGGACCTTGGGGCCGGAGAAGTAGGTCGCCAGCGGCAGGCCGACCTTGGCGCGGTACCGCTCCTGCCCGCCGCCCAGCGCACCGAGCTCCTGCACGATCTTGTCGGTGCGCGTGTCCTGCCAGACGATGGCGTTGTAGACGGGTTCGCCGGTGTTCTTGTCCCACACCACCGCGGTTTCGCGCTGGTTGGTGATGCCGACGGCGGCGATGTCCGAAGTGGTCAGATCGGCCTTGGCGAGCGCGCCCGCGGCGACCTGGCGGGTGTTCTGCCAGACCTCCTTCGGGTCGTGCTCGACCCAGCCCGCCTTCGGGAAGATCTGCTCGTGCTCCTTCTGGTCGACCGACACCACTCGACCCGAGTGGTCGAAGATCATGCAACGGGTCGACGTGGTGCCCTGGTCGATCGCGGCCACGTACTGGGTCATGCGAGTAGTCCTTTCAGACCGGGAGAACCAGGTAGAGCAGCGCGGCGAGCGCGCCACCCACGAGCGGGCCGACGACCGGGATCCACGAGTAGCCCCAGTTGGCGTTGCCCTTGTTGCGAATCGGCATGAGGAACGCGTAGGCGATGCGCGGACCGAGGTCGCGCGCCGGGTTGATGGCGTAGCCCGTCGGGCCACCGAGCGACGTACCGATCACCAGGACGACGAACGCGACACCCGCGTAGCCGAGCGCCGAGTTGCCGAACTGCGGGGTCCCGTCGGTCGCCACCTTCGCACCCGGCGACAGCAGGATCCACGCGACGAGCACGAACGTGCCGATGATCTCGGACACGAGGTTCCACACCGTGTTCGGCACGGTCGGTCCCGTGGAGAAGATGCCGAGGGTGTTCTGCGGCTCGTCGTGCGTGTCGAACTGCATCTTGTACGTCGCCCAGCAGAGCATGGCACCGATGATCGCGCCGACCATCTGCCCGAGGATGTAGAACGGAACGTCGCCCCAAGGCGTCTTGTCCGCGATCGCCAGCCCCAGCGTCACCGCCGGGTTCAGGTGCGCTTTGCTCGGGTTGGCGATGCTGGCGCCGGTGAAGACGGCGAAGGCCCAGCCGACGTTGACGAACAGGAACCCGGTGCTGTTGCCGAGCGTGTTCTTGAGCACCTGGTTCGCGACGACACCGGTGCCCAGGAGGATGAGGACCGCGGTCCCCAGCATCTCCCAAACGAAGATCGAGCCTGCACTCATTGCCGACCTCCCGTGCTTTGCGGCCTGAGGAGGACGCGCAAACCCGAGGTCAGGGCCGCGCCGCCCGCCTACAACGTGCTCGGACGCTATTACCGTGCTGATCAGTTGTCTACGCCAAGTACGTGCGGTGGGGCCATTTTCAGGCCGTTGGATTCTGGTCTTCGCGCCCGTGGGCGAACGGGCGTTGCTGCAGGTAACGTGATCCGCGAGTCGTCACAGGGAGGCGTCTGTCGTGGCAACGCGCAAGAACGCAGCTGCAGCACCGCAAACCCACCACGCCCCTCCGATCACCGGCAGGCTCGGGCCAGCCGAACGTGAGGAGAGCTGGCAGCGGCTGGGAGCGGAGACCTTCGACCTCGTGGTGATCGGTGGTGGTGTGGTCGGTGTCGGTGCGGCGCTGGACGCGGCCACCCGAGGCCTGCGGGTGGCGCTCGTCGAGGCCCGTGACCTGGCGTCGGGCACGTCCAGCCGGTCCTCCAAGCTCTTCCACGGCGGCCTGCGGTACCTGGAGCAGCTCGAGTTCGGTCTGGTCCGCGAGGCACTGCGCGAGCGCGAGCTGATGCTGACGCGGATCGCACCGCACCTGGTCAAGCCGGTCGCGTTCCTCTACCCGCTCTCGAACAGGGTCTGGGAGCGCCCGTACACGGCGGCCGGCCTGTTCCTCTACGACACGATGGGCGGCGCCCGGTCCGTGCCGGGGCAGAAACACCTCACCCGAGCGGGTGCCCTCCGACTGGTTCCCGCTCTGAGGCGCGACGCGTTGATCGGCGGCATCCGCTACTACGACGCACAGGCCGATGACGCACGGCACACGATGATGGTCGGCCGCACCGCCGCGCACTACGGCGCCGTCGTGCGCACCTCGACCCAGGTGGTCGGGTTCCTGCGCGAGGCCGATCGCGTGTCCGGGGTGCGCGTGCGTGACGTCGAGGACGGTCGCGAGGTCGACGTCCGGGCGCACGCGGTGATCAACGCGACGGGCGTGTGGACGGACGAGCTGCAGCGGCTTTCGGGCTCGCGCGGCCGGTTCCGGGTGCGGGCCTCCAAGGGCGTCCACATCGTGGTGCCGCGCGACCGGATCGTGGCCGAGGCCGGGATGATCCTGCGCACCGAGAAGTCCGTGCTGTTCGTGATCCCGTGGCGCAACCACTGGATCGTCGGCACCACGGACACCGACTGGAACCTCGACCTGGCGCACCCGGCGGCGACCAAGCACGACATCGACTACATCCTCGAGCACGTCAACTCGGTGCTCGCGACCCCGTTGACGCACGACGACATCGAGGGTGTTTACGCGGGCTTGAGGCCGTTGCTGGCGGGCGAGTCCGATTCGACGTCGAAGCTTTCGCGCGAGCACGCGGTGGCCAGGGTCGCTCCCGGGCTGGTCGCGATCGCGGGCGGCAAGTACACGACGTACCGGGTGATGGGCGCGGACGCCGTCGACGCGGCGCACGTGGACCTGCCCGGCCGGATCCAGCCGTCCATCACGGACAAGGTGCCGCTGGTCGGTGCCGACGGCTACCACGCGCTGGTCAACCAGGCCGACCAGCTGGCGGCCAAGCACGGGCTGCATCCGTACCGGGTGCGGCACCTGCTGGACCGCTACGGATCGCTGGTGCACGAGGTGTTGTCGCTGGCAGCGGACAACCCCGAGCTGCTCAAGCCGATCCCCGCCTCCCCCGACTACCTCCAGGTCGAGGCGGTGTACGCGGCATCGCACGAGGGCGCGATGCACCTCGAGGACGTGTTGACGCGGCGCCTGCGCATCTCCATCGAGTACGCGCACCGCGGTGTCGACTCGGCGGAGGCGGTGGCACGGCTGATCGCGCCGATCCTCGGCTGGGACGAGGACGCGATCAAGCGCGAGATCGAGGTCTACAACGCGCGCGTCGAGGCCGAGCGCGATTCCCAGACCAAGCCGGACGACCAGGCGGCGGACGCGGTTCGTGCCGCTGCCCCGGAGGCACGTGCCCAACTGATCGAACCGGTGAGCTGATCTCGGGCATGCTTGAGGCATGTCTGGGGTTGATCGTCGAACTTTTCTTGCTGTCAGTGCAGTTGTGGCCGGTACCGCGGCTTCCGCCGGTACCGGCCACGCTGCCGAGGCGCCTTCTTTCACGCACGGTGTCGCGTCCGGCGACCCGTTGCCCGACGGCGTCCTGCTGTGGACCCGCGTGGTCACCGATGAGCCCGTGCGCTGGGAGGTCGCGCGGGACGCGGCGTTCGAGCACGTGGTCGCTCGCGGCCGCACCCGCACCGGTGCCCACTGCGACCACACCGTGAAGGTCGAGGTCTCCGGCCTTCGTCCCTCTTCCCACTACTACTACCGATTCCGCACCGGTGACGTCGTCTCGCCGGTCGGCCGCACGAAGACCGCGCCGCGGGTGTCGGACCACTGCGGTTCGCTGAAGTTCGGCGTGGTGTCCTGCTCGAACTGGATCGCCGGCTACTTCGGCGCCTACGGGCACCTGGCCGCGCAGGACGACCTGGACGCCGTGATCCACCTCGGGGACTACATCTACGAGTACACCGATCCGGGCGTGCGCGTCACCGAGCCGCAGCACGAGTGCGAGACGCTCGCCGACTACCGGATCCGGCACGCGCAGTACAAGACCGACCCACACCTGCAGGCCCTGCACGCGAAGCACCCGTTCGTCGTGACCTGGGACGATCACGAGTCGGCCGAGAACTCCTCCTCCATCGGCTCGCCCGTGCACGACCCGGCGACCGAGGGCCCGTGGGGCGCCCGGCTGGCCGCGGCCACGCAGGCCTACTTCGAGTGGATGCCGGTCAGGGAGGGCAAGCTGACCCGGCGGCTGAGGTTCGGACAGCTGGCCGACCTGACCATGCTCGACCTGCGCAGCTACCGCACGGACACCACGATCCTCGGCGCCGAGCAGCGCACCTGGCTGGCTTCGGCGCTGACCGACGGGTCGGCGCGGTGGAAGCTCGTCGGCAACTCGGTGATGATCGCGCCGTTGAAGATCCCGCCGCTGCCGGGGACGCCGCCGACGAACACCGACCAGTGGGACGGGTTTCCCGCTGACCGGGAGTACGTGCTGAAGGCGCTGGACCGGGCCGGGATGAAGAACGCTGTGTTCCTGACCGGCGACATCCACTCGTCGTGGGCGATCAACGTGCCGCTCGGCGACAAGTCCGTGGCCACCGAGTTCGTCTCGACCTCGGTCACGTCGGACAACTTCGACGAACGCGCCGGGGCGCCGCCGCGCACCATCTCGTTGCAGATCGAGGCGCAGTTCCGCGCGTTGAACCCGCACGTGAAGTTCGTCGAGCTCGACTCGCACGGCGCGCAGGTGATGACCGTGACGTCAGAAGAAGTGCGCATGGACTGGTACTACGTCGCGGACAAGCGTGACCCGAACACGGCGGTGAGCCTCGCGCACTCGTGGCGCACCCTGCACGACACGGCGACCGTCGAGCCGGTACCGCCGCAGTAAACCCCGCTGTACCGCGAAAGTCGCACCTGATTCTCAACTCGGCGTGGGACGACCGCAGCCGCGCAGCGCTCATACGCTCGCTGCTGTTCGTCCCATTCCGAGGAGGGGGATTTCAGATGAGGGGTTTGCGCAGGAAAGCCGCGCTGCTGTTGTTGGCGGCGGCGGTCACGAGTTCATTCGCGGTCAGTTCGCCGGTATTCGCGGCACCGGACAACAGCGTCGTTTCGGGGGCAGTCGCGGACGACCCACCGGGCGGTGCCGACCCGTCCGAACCCGTGGAGGAAGAACCGGAAGAGGTCCACCTCCCGGTCGGCGAACCGACCGTGACGCTCAGCTCGATCGTGGACAAGCACGCGGCGGCCACCGACGAGGAAGCGGAAGCGACCCTCGCGGCACTGCCTCGCGGGAGCTACCTGTACTTCGTCTACGACAAGGGCTCGGGGTACCGGGGAGTGCTCCGGTTGTACCTGTTCAGGAACTTCCCGGATCGTCCGAACACCGTGCTCATGCGGAGCTATGCCTCGGGCTCCGGCGTAAAGAGGGACGCCTGCAAGACGAACGTGGGATGGCTCCCCAACGGTGACTACCGGGTCAAGGGCACCTTCAAACACTACGACGGCAAGATCAAGGGCAACGCCATCTGGGTTGAAGACAAGCATTGCAAGTCAGGCGGCCGCGGAACGCTGCGCACGGAACTCTTCATTCACAGCGAGATGACCAAAAACGGCGGACAGGACTGCACCCCGGAGTCGACGTGCTGGAACGGCGACACCGATTTCAAGTCCAACGGCTGCGTCAAATTGCGGCCGAACGACATCAAGGACGCGTTCAGCCTGTTCCGGAGCTTCGGCAACCCGAAGATGCTGTACGTGAAGAGCTGAGCCGCCGTCGTCTGCAAGTACTACCGACCGGGGGGTTGGTAGTACTTGCAGACGACGAAGAGCTAGGCCAGGGCGGCCAGGGCCGTGTGGACCATGACGCGGACGCCCACGAGGAGCGCGCGCTCGTCCAGGTCGAACGTCGGCTGGTGCAGGTCGCGCTGCTTCTCCTGGCCGTTCCACACGCCGAGGCGCGCGAACGAGCCGGGCACGTGCTCCAGGTACCAGCCGAAGTCCTCGCCGCCGGACGACTGCTCGGTGCCGGCCAGGGCGTCGTCACCCAGGGCGGCCTCGATGCCGGCGCGCAGGATCTGGGTGGACTCGCGCTCGTTCACCACCGGGGGCACGCCGCGGCGGTGGTGCAGGTCGAAGCCGACGCCCGTGGGCGCAAGAAGCCCGGTGACCAGGTCCTTGACCAGCGGCTCGAGCTCGGCCCAGATGTCGCGGTCGCCGGTGCGCAGCGTGCCGCGCAGCAGACCGTCCTGCGGGACGGCGTTGGGCGCCTCACCCGCGTGGACGGCGCCCCACACCAGGACGGTGCCGGAACGCGGGTCGACGCGGCGGGACAGCATCGTCGGCAGGCCGGTGATGACCGTGCCGAGCGCGTGCACCAGGTCCGCGGTGAGGTGCGGGCGCGAGGTGTGGCCGCCCGGCGAGTTCAGCCGCAGCTCCAGCAGGTCGGAGGCCGACGTGATGGCGCCGATGCGCGTGCCGATCCGGCCGACCTGCAGACGCGGGTCGCAGTGCAGGCCGAAGATCCGCTCCACGCCGTCGAGTCCGCCCGCGGCCAGCACGTCCAGCGCGCCGCCCGGCATGACTTCCTCGGCCGGCTGGAACACCAGACGGACGCGGCCGGGCAGTTCGGTGGCCGACGCGAGCGCGAGGGCCGTGCCGATCAGGACCGTCGTGTGGGCGTCGTGACCGCACGCGTGCGACACACCGTCCACAGTGGACTCGAACGGGAGGCCCGTGTTCTCGTGCAGCGGCAACGCGTCCATGTCCGCGCGGAGAGCCACGCAGCGGGGGCCGTTGCCGATGTCGCAGATCAGGCCAGTGCCGCCGGGAAGGATGCGCGGCTTGAGACCGACCTCGCGGAGCAGCTTCGCCACCAGTTCGGTGGTGTTGTACTCGCGGCGGGACAGCTCGGGGTTGGAGTGGATGTGGCGGCGCCAGGCGATGACGTCGGCGGAGTGCGCCTTCAGCCAGTCGTCCAGCCACGCGGGGCCGCGGCCCTCTCCGAGATCATCCACAGGAGACATGCTCACCCCGGTGGGGTCCACGAGCATCTCGGTGGACGTCTTCACAGTTGAGGAGCCCGAAGGGCGGGAGTCCAGGACCGTCATGCCGCTCCTCCGCGGGCCAGCAGCCGTGCGCGCTGCTGGGAATCGGTGGCTGTCGCGATCGTCGTCCAGGCCATGGCAAGTGCTCCATCGAGCAATGCACGGTCCGCCGACGCCGAGGCACAGGCGGTCGCGAACTCTTGTTGGTGGTTCACCGCGTCTCCGCAGTCGATGGCAATGGTCGGGTGGATGGCGGGCAACACTCTGGTGACGTTGCCCATGTCGGTGCTCCCGATCTTCTCTCGCTGTTCCTGCTCGGGCGAGAGCGGTCGTCGTCCCAGGTCAGTGGCCGCGCGCCGGTAGGCGTCCGCGAGCCACGAGTCGGGAGTCAGCTCGGCGTAGATCGGTGAGACCTGCTCGACCTCATGGGTGCAGCCGGTCGCGAGCGCGCCGGCCTGAAAGCAGTCCCGGATCCGGTTCTCCAGGCGCTGCAACGATTCCAAGTTCTCCGCCCTCACATCGAACATCGCCGATGCGCGGGCGGGTATTACGTTCGGCACGGTACCGCCGTTGGTGACGATGCCGGTCACCATCTGGCCGGGCTCGAGGTGCTGACGCAGCAGGCTGATCGAGATCTGCGCGACCGTCACCGCGTCCGCGGCGTTGATGCCCAGGTGAGGGGCTGCGGCCGCGTGTGACGGCTTGCCCTTGTAGTGCACCTCGAGGTCCGTGATGGCCAGCGACTTCGCCGCGCACGACTCGTACGGCGCGGGGTGCACCATCATCGAGAACGAGACGTCGTCGAACACGCCCCGCTCGAGCATGAGCACCTTGCCGCCGCCGACCTCTTCCGCCGGAGTTCCGATCACCTTGACGGTGATACCCAACTGGTCAGCGACATCACGCAGAGCGAGCGCCGAGCCCACCGAAGCGGCGGCGATGACGTTGTGCCCGCACGCGTGCCCGACCTCGGGCAGCGCGTCGTACTCGGCACAAAGTCCCAGCACCAGCTCGCCGTCGCCGTAGGTCGCGACGAACGCGGTATCGAGGTCGGCCACCCCGCGGTCGATCTTGAAGCCCTCGCGGGCCAGCAGTGAAGTGATCTTCTCTGCGCTGCGGTGCTCCTCGAAGGCCAGCTCAGGCTCGGCGTGGATCGAGTGCGACAGGTCCAGCAGCGCGTCCGAGTACCGCTCGACGGTCGAGCGTGTGCTGATCTTCAAGTCGGTACCCATTTGCCACCATCCTGCATCACCGCCTGAAAGACGCGGTGCGCTGATGATGATCAACCGGCTGGCCGGTCGCAGCGCTGCGCCAAGCGGCGAGCGAGTTTCGGTCTGACCGATCAACGATGACGCAAATGGTCGAGAAGCACGCTTAATTTTGACTATCACGTCCCATCATCTGGGACGAGCAGTCTCAGCCCGAACGACCGGCGGTCAGCCCTTCTTGGCTGCCCGCGCCTTGCGCCACGCCGCCCATCGGCGCTTGTTGCGCCAGTAGACGAGCGCGAACAGGCCCAGCGCGATGGCGCCGATCCACAGTTTGCGCTTGGTCTCCTGGCGTACTTCAGGCGCCGGTTCCTGCGGTGCGTTCACGGCCGGACCCGGATTCACCGTCGTCTGCTGCGCAGCCGCCACGGGCGCGTTCGGCGCCTCTTGCGCGGACGCCACCCCGGCGATCCCGACGACGCTCATCAGCGCGAACACGCAGGCCAGCAGGAACCTCGACATGGCCTGAAGCCTACCTCGAATACCACGATCGAAGGTCACCCAAACTAGTTAAGCGCCTACCGTGAGTCCGATTGGAACGCCTTCAAAATCTGCTCAGCGGCAAGCGTCGCGGTCAGCTCTCCCGACCTGACCTTCTCTTCCAGAGAGGGTGCCAACGCGCGCACGGCGGCGCTCTCTCGCACCTGCCGCCACAGTTCGTCATGGACCATCATCCAAGTCCATTCGACCTGCTGACGTCGACGCCGCTCGTCCAGCTCACCAGCGTCCCTCAAGGTGGACTGGTGTTCCAGCACGCGGGACCACAGCTCTTCGAGCCCGACGCCGGTCAGGCCCGAGCACGTCAGCACCGGCGGGTGCCACAACGCATCGGCAGGACGCAGAAGTTTGATGGCTCCGGCCAGCTCCCGCGCGGCCTTGCGGGCGTCCAGCTCGTGCTCGCCGTCGGCCTTGTTGACCGCGATGACGTCGGCGAGCTCCAGAATGCCCTTCTTGATGCCCTGCAGCTGGTCGCCGGTGCGCGCGAGCGTCAGGAACAGCGAGCAGTCCGTCATGTTCGCGACGGCCACCTCCGACTGCCCGACGCCGACCGTCTCGACCAGCACGACGTCGAAGCCCGCGGCCTCGACCAGCACGATCGTCTCGCGGGTGGCCTGCGCGACGCCGCCGAGCGTGCCGGACGTCGGCGAGGGCCTGATGAACGCCTTCTCGTTGACCGACAGCCGCGCCATCCGCGTCTTGTCGCCCAGAATGCTGCCGCCGGTGCGAGTGGACGACGGGTCGACGGCGAGCACCGCGACCCGGTGGCCCTTCTCGGTGAGCGTGGTGCCCAGCGCGTCGATGAACGTCGACTTGCCCACGCCCGGAACACCGGTGATGCCGACCCTGATCGCGTTGCCCGACTTGGGCAACAGCTCGATCAGCAGCTCCTGCGCCTTCGCTCGGTGGTCCGCCCGTTTGGACTCGACGAGCGTGATTGCCCTTGCGAGCACACCGCGCTTGCCCTGCAGAACGCCCTGGGTGAGCTCCGCGACGTCGATCACCCTAGTGCGGTGACCACTGGCCTTCGGCGCGTTGTTTTGCCGTTCAGACGGGTTCATCGCGGTGCCTCCCCCGCGCCCTCATATCGGGCGGTTGTGGGGGGGGGGGGGGGACCGCGGGGGTGCCAGGGGGGGGGGCGTAGAAAACGGTGGC